>CAJUTD010000018.1:0-5606 GCA_910589635.1 uncultured Lachnospiraceae bacterium
TAAGTTTACTGTACATCCTTACCCCTTGATACGAAAACACAATTAAATCAAATACTGCGGAGCTATCCACTTCATTAAATTCATGCCTGTCCATCCCATATTGTATTAACTTCTTCCATGTATTTGCTGAAATTAAATATTGTTCATATAATACATTACTTTGATCTGCTATATCACGAATGCTAAAATACTCATAAATAGCTATGCTTAATGAAGATTGGCTGTCAAGCATTTCATTCTCGTATTTGTTTAAAATATCATCTAAAATAGTTACAGCCGAATGATTTTGTTCTATTCTTAAATCAATCACATTATCCTGCTCACTTGTCATATCATCTATAATCTCCTGAAAGATTTGACGAGTGCTGCTGTAATGGCAATACAATCCGCCTCTGCTTAATTTCGTCACATTACAGATATCCTTCATAGTCACTTGTTTAAAACCTTTTTCTGCAAATAAAGAACATGCACATTTCTTTATATGGTTCCTTGTTTCCTGTCCTCTTTTATTCATAAACAACCCTACTTTCCGACACATGTGTCTTAAACCATTATACGACACGTATGTCGGAAAGTCAATCAAAAAAATCACCAGTTCCGGCAAATGCCGGTTCTGGCGATTCTTCGTTTATTACTGTATTATGTTTTTTATTTTGTAATCAATTCCACTTCTACCGGCAGGGATTTCTCTACTTCTTCCCCGGCAATCAGGCGGATTGCCGTGAGGATTGCCGTTTCACCCATCAATTCCGGTTTCTGGGCAACCGTAGCCGCCATCCTCCCGGCTTTAATCTCATTTACCGCATCATCCGTAGCGTCAAAACCTACAACCTTAATATCCTTTCCAGTCGCCGCGATTGCTTGCAGCGCTCCTAAGGCCATCTCATCATTATGGGCAAATACCCCCTGGATGGAACCGTCTGACTGAAGCACGTTCTCCATGACCGACATACCTTCCGCACGGTCGAAGTTCGCGCTCTGGCTTGCCACCACATTAAGAGCTTCGTCTGCCGCTTCGTGAAAGCCTGCGCCGCGGTCGATAGTCGCAGACGCGCCTGGAACGCCTTGCAGTTCCGCCACCTTTGCACCTTCGCCAATCAGTTCCACCAGATATTCCGTAGCCATTTTTGCGCCAGCCACGTTATCAGACGCAATCTGACAGTCCACATCTACGCCATTTACCACGCGGTCGACAGAAATTACTTTGATGCCTTGGGAAATCGCATTCTGCACTGCAGGAGCTACTGCATCGGAGTCTACCGGATTGACGATCAGCACGCTCACATTCCTCGAAACCAAATCTTCTATGTCATTTTGTTGTTTTGCGCTATCGTCTCCGGCGTCTGCAACCGCCAAACTTACGCCTTTTTCTTCGGCTGCTGCTTTGGCGCCTTCCGCAAGAGACACGAAAAACGGATTATTCAGTGTGGAGACGGAAAGTCCAATGGAACCGTTTCCCGTGCTTTCCGCAGCCTCTCCCTCGCCGTCAATCGTAATCGCATTACACCCGGTCATACCAAATACCATACACAATATCAGTAATATACTTGTTATTCTTTTCATCATTTATTTTCTCCTTTCCCTGTCTGTTCTCAATTGCCGCACAGATTATCTCTTGCGGTCTGATAATACGGCAATCAGAATTACGAATCCTTTGATTACATCCTGATAATAAGAAGATACGCCAAGAATGTTAAGGCCGTTGTTCAACACTGCGATAATTAGCACGCCGATCAATGTTCCATAAATCTTTCCTCGTCCGCCGCTCATACTTGTTCCGCCCAGAGCTACGGCTGCGATTGCGTCAAGCTCGTACCCGGCTCCAAGCGTGGGCTGTGCCGAACCAAGCCGAGACAGCAGAATCAAGCCTGCTAAAGCTGACATAAAGCCAGAAATCGCATAAACAATAATCTTCGTTTTATTGATATTAATACCTGCAAGCTTGGCGCATTTCCAGTTGCTTCCGGTTGCATAGACTGCGCGTCCGAAGGTCGTCTTATTCAACAGGAAATAAAATCCGATAAAGATTAACACCAGCAGAATTACCGGTATTGGTATCCCGAAAAGATTCCCTCTTCCCACCAGCTTAAGCACAAAGCTGTCTCCCAGGTTAGAAATTGGTTTTCCACCCGTAAAAATCATTGTCGCACCGCGATAAACGGTCATTGTAATCAAAGTTGCAATGAATGCCTGTAACCTTCCTTTTGTAACCAGCAGTCCACTGACAGCTCCAAGCGCGGTTCCGATTAGCAAAGCAAGTAGCATTGCCGCCCCAGCCGGAACACCGGAAGAAATCATGCCTGCACAGAGCACCGTACTCAAAGCAAGAACCGAACCGACAGACAGGTCAATGGCGTCTGTCAAGATCACGCAGGTCATACCAAAGGCAATCAGTCCGTTAATTGACGACTGACGGAGCAGAGATAAAAAGTTACTTCCCGTCCTGAATTCAGGACTTATGATACTGATTCCGATAACCAGCAGTAACAGCGCGATAAGAGCGCCCAAATCTTGTACATGATCTGTTATTTTTTTCTTATTTGCTTCCATTAAATCATACCTCCCGTTGCTAATGTCATGATATTTTCCTGGTTTGCTTCTTCTTTATAAATAATTCCTTTGACAACTCCTTCACGAACAACCATCACCCGATCGCTCATACCGAGCACCTCGGGAAGTTCTGAGGATACCATAATAATGGCTACCCCTTTTGCCGCTAGGTCATTGATAATACTGTAGATTTCTTTCTTTGCGCCGATATCCACGCCCCTGGTCGGCTCATCCAAAATCAATACTTTGGGTTCCGTATAGACCCATTTGGCAAATACCACTTTCTGTTGATTGCCGCCACTCAAGTTATTACACTCGTGGGACGGACCGAAACAGCGGATATGAAGTTCCTTAATTCCCTTTGTAACCAGGTCTCTTTCTTTCTTACGGTCTAACACATGGTTCTTGGAAATGATAGGCAGGTTGGCAAGCGCGATATTTTTCTCAATACTTTCTTCCAGCATCAACCCCTCCACTTTACGATCTTCCGTAATGAAACCGATACCGTTTTTCATTGCCTGAATGGGGGACTTAATCTGCACTTCTTTGCCGTTCATCTCAATTTTCCCAGATTCATAGGGCAGATTGCCAAAAACAGCCTGCATGATCTCCGTTCTTCCTGCACCCATAAGTCCCGATACCCCCAAGACTTCCCCCGCTTTCACTTCAAACGATACATCCTGGAACACACCTTTTTTGGTGAGGCCGCTGACCTTGAGAACCGTATCTCCAATCTTACAATTCCGTTGCGGATAGCGTTCTCCAATTTCACGGCCGATCATCAGCTTGACAATCTCATTCATGTTGGTCTCTGGAATATTTCTAGTACCTACATATGTACCGTCTCGCAGTACACTAATCCTGTCGCACAACTCAAATATCTCTTCCATCCGGTGGGAGATATATACAATGGAAACCCCGGATTTGCGAAGCGACTGGATTACCTCAAAGAGCACGACCGTTTCGCTCTGCGTCAGGGCAGCCGTAGGCTCATCCATGATGATGACTTTTGCATCCACCATCAGGGCTTTGCAAATTTCGATCATCTGCTGCTGTCCTACAGACAGATTGGACATAACCTCTCCCGGATTGATGCGGACTCCCAGCCGCCCTAATGCCTCTTCGGCCTTTTTCCTCATAGCTTTCTGATTGCAGAATCCGAATTTGCCCGTGATCTCCTTGCCCATAAACAGATTCTCTTCCACTGTCAGATCAAACAATACATTCAGCTCCTGGTGGATAAACACAATCCCTGCCTTTTCCGCTTCCTGGGGATTCTTGTAATCCACTTCCTGGCCGTCTACAATGACTGTACCCTTATCTTTGGTATAGACGCCCGTTAAAATCTTCATCAGGGTACTTTTTCCGGCTCCGTTCTCTCCCATGAGCGCATGGACTTCCCCATGTCCCAGAACAAAACCGGCATCCTTCAATACTTGATTCGTTCCGAAGGACTTGTCGATTCCCTTCATCTCAATCTGCATCTTACTTCCTCCTTTTTATATTTGATAATTTCCCGAAATCCCCATGGAAGTATTCAGAACAGACACGCGGATTGCAGGATAATATTTGCATATGGCGTTGTCTCACCCGTCCGAATCACTGCCTTGCATGATTTAGTCCGTACCTTCAACTCTGCGTGGGATATATATTCGATTGCACATTCCGCGTCCATTTCATTGACAAGCGCGAGGATTTCTTGCAAGATATCTGGATTCTTCTTCCGAATTTCCTCTGCAAGGACAATCTTTTCTATCTTCATCTCTTTGGCAACTTCTCTCAACACTTCCATAAAAGATGGAACCCCCAGTTTAAGCGCCAAGTCAATGCGTTCTGTCTCATCTGGAATGGGAAGGCCACAATCTCCCACTGCCAAAGTGTCCGTATGCCCCATATAGGACAATACCCTTGAAATATCCGCGTTTATGATACCGTTCCTTTTCATCCCTTTACCCCTCCATTGCTTTATTTACTTCATCGCGGGAAGGCATTCCGCCCTGCGCTCCAAATTTTTCTGTGGATAGTCCCGCCGCTGTATTGGCAAACGCCAAGGCTTTCGCAATATCCATCCCCTCTGTAACCGCTATCTTAAAAGCTCCGTTTAAAGTATCCCCATCCCCAGTGGTATCTACAACATTTGCTTTTCTCGCAGGCACCAGAATCACTTCTCCGCTCTCAAGACATGTACTGACACCTCGGGAACCCTGTGTAATTACCAATTTTTCTGGATATTTTTTCATCATTTCTTCAAAAGAAATATCATCGCCAAACAAAATGGCCGCCTCATGTTCATTCGGTGTCAGATACGTTACTTTTTCCAAAATCTCCTGCTTTACCGGCCGTGCAGGTCCTGGATTCAAGACTACCTTTACACCATTTTCAGCACATAGTTCAATCACATACTCAACGGTCTCCTGCGGTATTTCATGCTGCAACAGGACAATTTCACATTCCAGAAGGGAATCTTTCACCTCATTCACATAACTGATGTCTACATGGTCGTTGGTTCCCGCCACAACAACGATCGTATTATCATTGTCTCCAACTGTAATCATTGCCAGTCCGGTTGGCGTCCCTGCCACTGTCTTGATACATTTTGTCTCAACGCCTGTTTCCTGCATGTTCTTTACAAGGCTTGCCCCTGCCGTATCATCTCCCACGCATCCGAACATCTCAACTTCTGCGCCAAGTTTTGCCATGGCAACGGCCTGGTTTGCTCCTTTTCCTCCAGGGATGTACTTCAGATTCTCACCTTTTACCGTCTCACCTTTGAGCGGAATCCGTTCTGCCCTTACCGTCATATCCATATTGATACTTCCAACTACCCCAATTTTTCCCATTACTCTTCATCTCCTTTTTTACTAATCTTGTAACTCACATTATAAACATTTATATAAAATTTTCAATACTTTTTTGTATTATTTTTTCTTTTCACCTTCATTTCGTATATTTTTAATAGTTTTATAATCTTATTTTTGTATATATTAACTACATTCCTTTACATTATTTGCAAATTATTTGTCCTTACTCCAAGATATAACTTGTAAACTTTTTTA
>CAJUTD010000018.1:5616-17401 GCA_910589635.1 uncultured Lachnospiraceae bacterium
AAAAAAAAAAAAAAAAAAAAAAATAGAACCTCTGTATCTTTCTTCATACATCAGTCCTATACCATAATAAAATTATCACCAGCCAGCTCTCACTTCATTTCTTTTACGCTTCCGCGTTCCACAAACTTTGCACAAACTTGAATTTTCACCTTTGCCTCGCCGTTTCTGCCATCCGTAGACAACAGTTCCCGGACTGCTCTCGCTCCCAACTCCTGCTTATATACATGAACGGTAGACAACGGCGGGTCCGACACCATCCCATAAGCGATATCGTCAAAGCCAATCACAGAGATGTCCTCAGGAATCTGATAGCCGCACTCCTTCATTGCCTGCATACTTCCGATCGCAATCACATCGTTATCGGCAAAAAATGCCGTTGGCACCTCTTTCGTCCGGCAAAGATATTCCTTCATCTTCTGATATGCAGTCTCAATTCTCGTTCCAAGCGTAGCAATGTATTCCGGCTGCACCGTATAACCATGTTGGCTCATCACCTGATAGTAGCCCTTCTCACGGGAGCGAAATGCTTGTATGCGGGAATCTCCCCGTAAATAGCCGATTCTTGTATGACCTTTTTGAACTAAATATTCCACAGCTTCCATAGCTGCCTCCGTATCATTAATCAATACGCTGTCAAATGCAAATTTCTCACTGCGCCCATCCAATAATACAATGCGGTTTTTGGCGCCGGCATAAGGCTCGTAATCTTCCTCAAGCATCTCTGTCCCTAAAAGTATGACCGCACTCTGCATATCTGCCAAAATATCGGCAAGCTGCTCCTGGTAATCTGCATCCGTTATGTCCACATAACAGAATACCATCTCATACCCCATAAGTTTTGCCTGACGCTCCACCCCCTCAATCACAGCAGGATGAAAGAAACTCTCATCAATAATCAGTCCATTTCTACGAAATATCACAAAGCGAATTTTCGTAATTTCCTCTTCCATACGATAGCCAAGTTTCTGCGCCGTTTTGAGAATCTTTTTGGCAGTTTCTTTATTTACTCCTTTTTTATGGTTCAGTGCATTCGATACCGTAGACATAGAAAACCCGGTATCTTCACTAATTTTTCGGATATTTACCTTCATAACTTTTTGCCCTCTCATATGTTATCCAGTATATCAATTGCTGAACAAACGTTTACGCATCTATATTCCCGTGTTCCAGACACCATTATATCATATCTTAAAATGTATAGAGCAAAAAACTAAAATATTTTACAAAAATTTTTATTTCCGCGCCTTTGCCATCCAAATTACTCTTGAGAATTGCCCGATATTTGGGAGACAATAAAAACGAAAACTGACACACTTAGCAATAGTATGATCAAGAAATAAACTTTCAAAGAACATATAAGTTAAAAAGAATCCCTCAACGGTGTTGCCTCACTGTTGGGGGATTCATTTCTTCGTCCACACGGACCTTTGCATCTTTTTGCCTACCAGCATTCTTGCAGATACAGAAATCCATTGCTATATGCTTTTATCAAAAAGAATTTATATTTACCGGCGAAGTTTGAGTTTGAAAGAACTCATCAAATTTTTCAGCAGGCTTGCCTGAGAAGACAACTCCTCACTGGCAGCAGCACACTCTTCGCTGGTCGCAGAGTTGGTCTGGACTACGGCGGAAATCTGGTTCATGCCCTCGGTAAGCTGGGAAAGCGCTACCGTCTGTTTCTCCACCGCTTCCACTACCATGCTCATCTGAGAGGTCACGTTGCCGGCATGGTGGTTCGTCCGATTCAAAGAATAAGTAACATCGTTCACAGCCTGGCTTCCTTTCGTAACAGCAGTAATAGAACTTTCTATCAATTCTTTCGTTGCCTTAGCTGCTTCATCGGATTTGGCGGCCAGGCTGCTTACCTCCTCAGCAACCACTGCAAAGCCCTTGCCTGCGGCTCCCACCCGCGCAGCCTCCACAGATGCATTCAAAGCAAGAATATTGGTCTGGAATGCAATATTCTCAATCGTAGAAATAATTGTACTAATCTTCTGCGAGGAATCAGAAATTTCCTGCATCGCCGTATTCAATTCCCCAACATAATCCATACTGATGCCAAGCTGGGCACCCGCTTTATTGACATACTCGCCCGCCTCTGCTGCGGCCTCAGAAGTCTTCTTGGAATTCTCAGAAATATCAGCAACCGTGGCAGAAATCTCCTCGACAGCGCTCGCCTGTTGCGTAGCGCCCTGCGCCAAAACCTGAGCGCTGCTGGACACCTGGTCGGAACCTACAGAAATCTGGCTGGCGCTGGCTGTAATCTGCCCCATAGTATGGTTCATCTGACCTTGGATGCTGTCTAAAGAGTCCTTAATAGACTGGAAATCTCCTACATATTCCTGAACAGCGTCATGAGTCAGGTTGCCTTCGGCAATGGAACCTAATACATCGCCAATCTCGCCTATGTAAACTCGCATACGTCGAATCGTAGCCTCAAAAATCCGTCCAAGTTCACCGATCTCATCATTAGAATAAACGCCTGCCTTTACTTCTGTGCCACTGCCAAATCCTAAATCGCCAGTTTCCAGTTCCTCTGCCATTCCAGTAATCTTACCTAACGGCACGGAGACACGCAGCCTTATATAAATAGACAGTAAAATGATAGATACAAATATGGCAACGGCTCCCGCAATAATAGACAGCATAACGCCGGTAGCTGTCTCTTCCTGGGCATCCTCCTCAGATATGCCGGCAAAAATCAATCCCGTTACATTCCCACCTTTATCTTTCGTAGGAACATAGGAGCACAGATAAAGATTCCCGGCAATTTCCGCTTCACCCACATAAGCTTCGCCTTTCTCAATTACAATTGCACTCAGTTCGGGTGCCAGAGAAGTACCTACCACACGCTCCCCATCCTGCATCACAGTACTGTACTTACGTACATCACCCTCGAAAATCGTAAACTCGCATCTCATACGGCTTTTCAAACCATCCAGCATCTCGTTCATGTCAGTGCCCTCAGACGCCCTGCTCAGTTCATACGCCAGCACATTGGTACCATTCGTGCAGCGTTCTCTCAGCATTCTGTTTACCATCGTATCAAATATAGAAACACAGACAAACAAAACCAAAACGACGGAAATAATCTGCATAACTGCCACAACAAGGCTGACTTTCAGCCCAATCCCCCCAAAGTTTCTGCGCTTTCGCCCCCTCTGTTTCTCAACTTTACCCATCTTAAATTCCTCCGCTTTTTGAAATAGTATTGATAAAATATTATCTCTCATATCATACCATAAACCACAGAATTTTGGAAGCCTATAAAGGATAGATTTTAAAAAAAGACAGGCGTTTCCGCACCCCGGAAATGCCTGCCAAAAAGTACCATCTTAATCAAATATCCATGTAAACATGGCTATTTTTCTAAGTGCCCTATGGGTGCATTGCTCGCGGAAATAAAAAACATTTTCCGTACAGAAACGCCCGAACTGTAGACAATATATCTCCTAGTTATTCGCCAGCTCACAGAGTTCGGCTAACATTTTCGGCAGCTCCGTATCCATGTTTTCATTGGAAAATTGGCAAGTACCAACCTTCTTATGCCCGCCGCCGTTATACTTCAGCATCAAGCTTCCCACATTAACCTCACATGTCCTGTTAAGGATACTGTAGCCTACTGCTGCGGAACACCCTTGGCCGCCGCGCCCGCTGACAATCCACGCGGAAATGTTCTGTTCCGGATACATGCTGTAAATCATAAAACGGTTGCCGGTATAGATGGGATCTACGCCACGCAAATCTGAGATAATGACATTGCCTTCCACCCTGGTGTATTTCTCCACCATCTCCTTAAATTTCTCCGCCTGTTCCCAATATACTTCAATTCGTTCCTTCACATCTGAAAGGTTGAGAATTTCCTCTGTAGACATTGTGCGGCATGCCTCCATCAGAACTTCCATCAGGCGGTAATTAGGAATCGTAAACTGCCTCCATCTGCCAAGGCCTGTTCTTGGGTCCATCAAGAACCCCACCAATATCCACCCTGTCGGATGCATGACCTCGTCAATTGTCAGATTACCAGAGTCTACCTTATCCACTGCCTCCATCATCTCATCAAACTGTGGAAAACGCTTTTTGCCACCATAATACTCATAAATAATCCTCGCACAAGAGGGCGTAATCCGGCTCTCTCCTTTGTATTTCCCTTCCAACGCTAATCTCTCATGCTCACTGGAGTGATGATCGAACCACAATCCGCACCCTTCCACAAAAGGCACATTTGCCAGACAGTCGTTCTCATCAACTTCCACTAAGCCATCTTGTAAATCCTTAGGATGCGCAAATTTCCAACTGTCAATAATGCCCGCCTCCAACAGTAACGCACCGCATACCAATCCATCAAAATCTGAACGGGTAACTAATCTCACTTTCATTTCCTCCTCGCCATAATTTTTCGCTTTTTTAAATTATATCATAAAAACAGGTAACCGCAATCAATTCTTGTGTGAGTGCGCATATTTTTTCTACATAGAAAGCCACTCACGCTTTCACGCGACAAGGTCTTTGCTATAGAAAAAAACAGCTCCCCTAAAGCATTCCTTATTCTTGCTGCTTTAGAGGCGCCATTCTTACTCTTTCACAAACACGTCTTTGCCCAGCCCACACCAGGGACATACCCAATCATCCGGCAAATCCTCAAAGGCTGTTCCTGCCGGTATATCATGATCGGGATCTCCCACTTTAGGGTCATACACATAACCGCAGGGCTCACATAAATATCTATCCATCTTGAGCGCTCCTTTTTCTTTTTTAAAAAGTATGCCCATTCATGAAAATAATAATCATTTTATGTATAAATGTCGAAACCCCAACTTCTGCGTTTTGCTTCTCCATACACGTTTATTTCATCACGCGTTCCAAAGTCTCAAACAAAACATCAATCTCAATTGGCTTCGCCAAATGCCCAGTCATCCCGCATGCCAACGCCTCTTTTTTATCTTCTTCAAATGCATTTGCCGTCATAGCAAAAATGGGTATCTTGGACAGCTTGGGATCCTTCAGTGCACGAATCTTCCTCGTCGCTTCATAGCCGTTCATCACAGGCATCTGCACATCCATAAGCACCAGCTGGTAATATCCCGGTTCTGATTTCTCCAGCATATCCACGGCGATCTGTCCATTCTCCGCCACCTCTGCGCTAAATCCTGCATCCTCGAGAATCACTGTGGCAATCTCCTGATTGAGTTCATTGTCCTCCGCCAGCAGAATACGTCCGGTATGGCGTTTCTTCTTCCCTCCATCCTCTTCACACTTACTCTCTTCTTCCTCCATGTACACAAGGGAGTGCAGGCAGCGGTGCAGTTCTGAATAGAACAGCGGCTTGCTGCAAAATGCCGATACCCCAGCCTCTTTCGCTTCATCCTCAATATCCAGCCAATCATATGCTGTCAGCAGGACAATAGGCACCTCATCGCCCATCTCCTTGCGGATTCGCCTGGCAACCTCAATCCCATTCATATCAGGCAGCATCCAGTCCACCACATAAACCGTATAATTATCTCCCCTGCTGACCGCCTGGTGGGTACGCAGCAGCGCCTCCTTGCCTGAAAGCGTCCATTCCGCACGCATACCAATTTGCGTCAACATATAGGTAACGCTGTCGCAGGTATTAAAATCATCATCCACCACCAGCGCACGGCAATTTTTCAATTCAGGTATATCCTCCGGCTCCTTCACGTCCGAATTCAACTGGAACGTAAAGCAAACTTTAACCTCTGTGCCGACATCCTGCTCACTTTTCACTTCAATCGTGCCATTCATCATATCCACAATATTCTTAGTGATTGCCATTCCAAGACCGGTTCCCTGGATTCCGCTATTTGTTGAGCTCTTCTCTCGCTCAAACGGTTCAAAAATGTGCGCTACAAAATCCTCGCTCATACCGATACCGTTATCCCTGATATTAAATTCATAATTTGCATAACCCTTGGGCGCGCCTGCTTTCTGGATAATGCGCATACTTATCATACCGCCTGCACCCGTATACTTTACAGCATTACTCAAGAGATTCAAAAGCACCTGATTTAAGCGCAGCTTATCACAGTAGATTTCCTCGTCCACAACATCCACAGCGTCAATAAACAGATCCAACTGTTTAGCGCGGATGTCAGCCTGCAAGATATTTCGCAGCCCATGAAGAATATCCGGCAAACTACACGGCTTCTCATCTACATGCATCTTACCGCTCTCAATACGGCTCATGTCCAGGACGTCATTGATTAAACTCAGCAGATGATTGCCCGAGGTCATAATCTTCTTGAGATATTCCTCTACCTGGTCCCGCTCGTTAATATGTGTGATAGCAAGCGCCGTAAATCCCACAATAGCATTCATCGGCGTACGGATATCGTGGGACATATTAGACAGGAAGATACTCTTAGCCTTACTTGCCTGATTCGCCTGCCGCAGGGTATTTTCCAGAAACGCCTTCTTTTCCATCTCATTGCGGGTCTCCTCATCTACACAGCGAATCCCCAAGACAATTCCATGTTTGTCTCCCCATTCTCCGGTACGCACTACCTTAAGCTGGAAATATTTCGTCTCATTCTGCAAAACCGCACGATAATTTACATAATGCAGCTTCTTTTGTGACAGCTCCTTACTCAGACTTTCCGAAGAAATAGATTCTCGGAACATTTCCCGATCGTCGATATGTACAAATTGCTCTATGTAGTTATCCATACTTTTATGGAATGAAATCCTGCCGTTTTCATCGGAAGCAAACGCACGCCCTTCTTCCTCATTATTGCGCAGAGTAATGCCTAAATCCAAATCAAGATCAAAACAGCATACGATATTGTAATCTATGCTTAAAGCATGGATTAACTCTTCCTGCCGTTTCTCATTCCTCTTCTCCTGAAGCTTCTGTGCCGTGCAGTCTAAGAGGAATCTCTGATAGTACAGCGTCCCATTCTCCTCTATAATTTTAATGGTGCCCATAACGTGCAGAATTTTGCCATCTTTATGCTGAATACGGTATTCCGTGCTGACAGTGTCTCCTTCTTTTTCCAGCTCCATAATACATCTTCTGAGCTTCTGCTTGTCTTCCTCCAAAACTGTGCCAGCCACCAAATCAAAGCCATCTGCCATCAATTCTTCCTGCGTCTCATAGCCAAGAATTGTCAGCGCCGCCCGGTTGACATTGACAACTAATTTTCCATCCAGCGTGTGAAGCATAACACCACAGTCTATAGATGTAAAAATTTTCTCTAATGTCTGATTCTTCTGTATAATTTCCTGTTCGTATATGCGTTCCCGGGTAACGTCAATCGCCACGCCGACCGTACCCATAACGCTGCCATCCAAATCGTATAACGGAGATTTATATGTCGTCAATGTACGCTCCCCGGCTCCAGTCTGGATAATCTCTTCTGATATGCAGGTCTTGCGGCTTTCCATAACTTCCCGCTCCGATTCAATGCATGCCGGATCATCCTGTTCCACATCCCAAATGTAAGCATGGCCCTGCCCTTCCACTTGCTGTTTGGTCTTACCAACCGTTCTACAGAAGCTGTCATTGACCTTCTCATGAATACCGTTTTTGTCTTTATACCAAATTAGGTTTGGTACATTGTTGATCGTAGCCTCCCAGAAATGGCTTGCCTGCCAATAATCCTTGCCCAATTTATAATCCTGCTGCCATCTCAGAAAACGAAAACGGATTTCTTCTTCCGGCATAGGACAGTTCCAAATATCCTTAAGCTCCGCAAAGTCGTCCACGAAAACGCCGATTTGTTCTTTCTCCGCCAACAAGATAATCTCCGCCGATTGGGGTTTCGCCTGAATAAGCTCCTTCACAGCGGCTTTCGCGTCCAAATCGTGCAGGTCGGCAATTATTACGTCCGCCTTGGCTGCCAATTCTTGCTTCAGTTCGCTGCTTTCCATATATTCATGGGCAAAGTGTTCAAGAGGGGGCATCTCTTTTATTACATCAAAGATTCTGCTCTGTTGGCCAAGCAAATAAAAATGTACGTGACAGTGGTACATGATATTTCCTCCTTATGATCAGATAATGTCATGAATCATATTGTATAAATCTACCTATTCAAAATGATTATACTTCACAAATTCTATAAAAACAAGTACTTAATGCCTATGCCAGCCCGCAAATTTCATCTACGGATCTTAAAATATTTTTAATCTCTTCATCGTCGCCTGGACGCTCCTTGACAATTTTCAAAATATCTGATTTCGCTTTTTGGATATTCGCTATCTGCCCTTCCATCGTGGAGCGCAGTTTCTGGCGGCGCACCAACAACTCATGCTTCACTTCAACCATCTCTTTCTTATCCAAAATCGCCTGCGCCTGGTGAATCCAAATTTTCGTATCGTAGAGACGATACCTGTGAAGCAGCATCATCAGCTTGTCGTTGAAATATTCTAGCTCATCGTTCGTTTTCTCATATTTCTCCCGTTCGCGCACTTCTTCAAGATACTGTTCCCAGATATAATTTAGCTCATAGGAATTCTTGGCATGGTATTTCTCACATGCATAATCTACCGCATTGGTAACGTTCACATATTTAAACGAAATCTTATTCAAAAGCGTAATTGCCCGATTAATATTGGCCTGGGAGCGTTTAATGTCCACACCGTCATTTTGCAGACGCCAGACCATGCCCGTGCCTACAGCCGCCGCTACCAGCGTCGCAGCAAGGAAAGGCAGCGTAATATCAAAATGAAGAACCATCCCCAACGTGACAATCAAAATTGCCGCCGCCGCAAATACGCCTGCCAGAACATACAACAATTTACGCAGCACTTGGCTCTCTTGCTCCAGAGCGTCTTTATAATAACGCCATTCTTCTTTCTCTCCCTCCAAATACTGCATATCCCGCTTCACAGTCGTCTGGTACGTCTCGTTCTCCTTGAGGCGCTTGATAATCCCCGGCATCTGCTCTTCCAACTGTTCCATCTGGGCAAACTGGGAGTCAGAAATATTCCGTGATTTATTCAAGTAATCGTCCCTCGTTCTGTTCAATTCCACGACATGCTGCGCCACTTCCTGAATCTCGGCAAATTCCTTCTCCGGCAAATCCTCGATTTTCTGGATATCTGTCAGATACTCTGTGGCAATCTTATAATCACGCTTCGTCTCCTCCAAGGCTTTCGCTGCCGTAAGAATCTGCTCACAATATTCCATTGCCGTATTCTTCTGCGGCGCCACAGCGGGCGCGGGCTTCGCCGTACTCCCCCGTCTGTGAGGTTCCGGCGCGTTTGAGTTCCATAATTCATCTACATACTTAGGTCTTTTCTTTTTTCTGAATAATCCCATTTTACTCACTTTTCCTATACTCTAATCTCAATTTTAACAGCAAATTTTCCAACATATCCTCATATCCTGCGCGATCCCCGGAAACCTTCTTCTCACGCAGATCTTCCAGCGCCTTGCCTATGCTGCCCGGATTCTGCACGACTGCGCTGTTTTGCACAGTCAGATGACTCTGCCTCTGTGCAGCTGCTCCGCCCAGCCCCAGTTCTTTGGACGCCCCATCCATACACGTCAAGGCAAAGAGATACGCCTCGCTGCTCACGGTCTGCTGCCCAATTTCATAAGCGCGCTTATAACATTCCCCGGCGGCCTCAAACAGAAATTGCCGGGCATACAAGGTGCCCAGATTATGCCAGACCCGTCCCTTGAAAAACAAATCGCTTTCCTCTTCCAACGCTTTTTTGTATTCTATCCAGGCTTTGCGGTATTTCCCTGACCTCAGCAGACGGTCTCCCCTCAGCTTTGCCCGCTGTGCAGGGCCCGTACTCTCCATACTTTGAACAATAGAAACTGCCTTGGTTATCTCCCTATGGCTATATAATCCCCCGGCAGCCAAGATCTGTTCCATGCACCAGCCGCCGTTTTGTCCGGCCTCAATCCCTTCGCGGATGGCAGCTGCAAGTTTTTCCATGCCAAGCTCATCTGAAAGCCATTGGCATAATGCCTCATTGTAAAAACTTTCCTCTACAGACTCTGCATTTTGGTATAGATAATAACACAATTCCTCGAAAGAATACAAGTTTACACCCACATTTACGGCTAAAGGTTTTTCTGCCAGCTGCCCCTCGCAAATCCACATTCTGCTCATTGTTTTCTCCATTCTGTTCATTTAGCCCTATTTCTTATCCCCTTGAGGCTCTACATCGTCATGTCAAATCTCAAATTCCCATTCCAAACCACTCGCCGGCCGCATCTGCCCCCAGCCCAAATCATGCACTTTCAAGACAATCCTTTTGCCCTGCGCACAAGAAACATTAAGAGACAACCTGCTCCTCTCATTCTCAATAGGCGCCAGTCCAGGCAGTTCCAAGCTCTCAATCCTTGTTTCCCGGCTTCCCGGTTCCTGCACCCAGAGTTCCAAAATCGGCTCCCCCTCCAACAATATGCGCAAGTCTTTTTTAATCTGATGGCGGTTGCTTCCCGCCTCGATGAGCGAATAGAACAATTCGCCATCCCCTTTGATGTACTTTAACATGATATTGTCTTTTACTTTGTAATCGCAGAAATATACGGTCTTAGCCTCCTCATTATGGCAAAGCAGCAATCCGGCATAACAGGCGCCTTTCGTGTAGAGATTTTTGCCCTGGAATGCCCTGCGGTTACGGCAGATAAGCCTCAGAGATTCCTCCATCCAGCCTCCTTCAAACCCGGAACCAATGAGGTATACCGCAGTGACAAGCCTGCCCGCTAAAGCTCTCTTCACCATAGCGGCAAACTCCATATCGCGCTGTCTGGCATCCTCCGGCAACTTGCCCATAAACACCTCACCGACCTGCGCAATCATCGGACTGGCTTTGACATCACAGGAAAACAAGCGACAATATACGCCGTTCCCCTCCTCCTCAAACAGCAGCACCTGCTGTTTCCACAAGGACGGTTCCTGTGAAACCACGTAGGCATAGAAACTCTCACGGTGATCCTGAATCTGTACCTGTTCCTCTGCAAAACCTAGTTTTTCCGCGAACTGCTGCAAAAATGCCACAGACTCCTCTGTAACCTCTTCCAGAGAAAACACGCATTTTGTAACTGCCTCAATGCCCTGCGGTGGAAGTGCCAGACGCAGCAGCTTGCGAAAAAATACGCCCAGCAAATCCCGCGCCGCATAATCACGGTCCAACGTGACAATCTCTTCCCCCAAAGCGCGCTTCAAAAGGTCGGCGGCATAATACCCTTCCCCGGATTCTGCCAAACGCCTTCCCTCTTCCCCGAAACACCACTGGCCGCCCTGCTTGCGCTTGCAGATTGCCGTGGGTATCAGATACATTTCCGACCCCGCTAAGGTGCTTTTCGTCTCCGGCTCCGCCAGCCCGGCATGATAACAGCTTATCTGTGTCCATTGCCTGCCTGCCTCTATTCCAATATACCATTCCTCTTTCGTCGGTTTCATTGTCAATCTCCATCTTCATCACAGCAGCGTAAACTCACGTTTCACCATCTCTTCTGTCTGTCCATAAGTCTCCAAACGCTTCAACAATGTGGCCTCATCCTTCATCTGCCATGCCGCCATCATATCATCAATCAAAACGAGACGTCCCTCCTCACCGCCGTCAGCAAGGCCCGGCCGCACGATCTGTCCACTCTCAGTCACTTTATATGCCCCGTCATTTTCCTCTTTGATATAGTATGGAATGTTCTCTTCATAAAATACGATAAACTCTTTGGCAAAAACCCCTTCGTACATTTGCTCCATCTCACATTCCACATACTTCGTATAACCCACAGGAAGATAATTGATATATACCTTCGCCTGCGGCGAGGTGCGGTATTCCACTACCACGCGGCCATGAA
>CAJUTD010000018.1:17411-43962 GCA_910589635.1 uncultured Lachnospiraceae bacterium
CATATATCTCTCCCGCAGCTTCCCCGGCAGAGATTCAAAAAAGGCAAAACAACGGCCCTCCCTCACAAGTTGGCATAAAATGTCCTCCGCAAGCTCCCACTCTTTCGGCAAAGCTCCCTGCTCCAACGCGCACCACTTCAACAATGCCAGCGCACATACACGGTTTAATTTCTGCCCTTCATTGGACAGCCTGGCAATTTTGTGGAATACAAATTCCGCCACAACCGCATCCCTCACAACATAGAGATGCGCCATCTGACTCAGATATGCCAAGATCACTTCATCTTTACCAAGATTGTGCACATAGCTCTCAAATACCTCTTCTAGGCGTGACGAAAAGTCTCCGGTATACAGGGAGCGCCGCAGACAGCGTTCCTCCAACTCATAAGTGTCAATCTCAAATCCGCGCGCCGACTCCCAGAGCTTCAACATTTCACCGAGACTGCCCGCAAAAAATCTGCATAGATACACCAGAATCCGCTCATTATACTTCCCGCGCAGAAATACCTCCCTGCACAGCTCAAGCAGGAAATCATCCGCTTCCTCCTGCTCCTCCTGTTCTAATTCATCCATGCGATAACCAATGATATATACCAGCTTAGAAGGCGAGATATACTCAATGCCGTAGCTCAGCAACAATTCATACACGCGCTTATAATGGCGTCTTGCCACGAGAAGCCGCATGATTTTTTCCCTGTCGCGGCTGCCAATTCCCTCCAGGGACAGTGACAGTAAAAATTCATCCAAGGCCTCCCCGGTATAATTATCATAGAAATACGCTATCATCTGAGGTCGAAGCTCCCTGCGGTATAACTCGCTGATTTCCGGGGAATCCGCCAGTATCCGTAAATTTGTAATATCTTCTTCCTCAAAGGTCTGCCATATTTTCTTCTTGTCAAAATATTTTAAAAGGTAGGGCAGCTTATCGGCTGCGCACGCCATACCCTTTTTGAGAAATTCCTCTCCGTCCATAAGAGGCGTTGCTGTGAGTTCCTCATCTGGAACAAAACGCCTGCCCCGCGCATCTTCCAATAACAGTTTATAAGAACTGCCATAAATGCCCACATAGGCCCTTCCGTGAACAACCGGAGCCACTTGCTCCTTTTCCAAGGCATATTGGCAAACCACCAGATTGCGGGCATTGGGGTTATCACAAAGCACCTCGCAGGCAAACAACGCTTTGGCGATATGCTTCGCCCGCTCTGAAGTCAGAAGCTGCGGCTTCAATGCTTCCTGATAAACAGCTGCAAGGGAACGGTCAATCTTGCCGCTTTGCAGCTGTTTTAAAGCAAAATCACGGATATTCTTGCTGTAATGAGGCCATACATTTTTCCACTGCGGCTTATTCTCAATCATTGCCTCGTAAAGCAAAGCCTCCGCTTCTCCGCCGAAGTTACTGTAAGACTGGAAATAATGGACAATCTGTTTGGGCAGCTTCGCCATCTGCGCTTTGTCTGCCGAACGCACCCATGCCTCGTGCATACCGGCAATTCTCAACTCCTGTGCCACTCCGCGCTGATACCATTTCCAATACTCTTTGCCATAACGCTGCCCTTTGATGCAATAGCTGCAAATGGCCTGCAAAGATTCTCTGGTCGGAGACGCGTCATAACATGCGGCCAGTATTTCATACCAAATAGGTTCGTGCACAGGTATCTCCGGCAGCAATTTCACAACCCGCTCCGCCATCCCTCTTGTCATTACCTGATGCTTCACCGTAAAATGCAACACCTTCTTCGTGAAATCCGATATGCCGCTTAAGAGATAGGGCTCCTTTTCCAGAATCCTCCACGCCTCTAAATAGAGCAGCACGCTCTCATTTCCCCGCCTGATGTGCCTGGCAATTGTTTCTAACTTTTTGCCCTTGCTGTAGTTCAAATCCTCGTCCAAAAACAACAATATCCATAACAGCACCGATTCTTCCGGGCACTTGTTGTAAATTTTGCGGATTTTGCCGGTGCATTTGTTCACATAAGCGGGCTCCGGTTCCTTCAACGTACTGAGATATAGATAGTAGGCATATAGCGGCGATTCCTTATCCACCTTATTGCGTGGGAAGGAATTCAGCACCCATTCCGCCTCCTGTCGCTGCCGGTTTGCAAAATACACCTGAGCCTTGGCTAAGAAATACCAAAGATTCCCCGGCATCAGTTTCTGCATTTCTTCCAAGCCGCGGATTGCCTGCTTGGCCCACACGCCCGTCACCGTCTTATGCATACCAAACTTGAGATATTCGTCAGCAAGCTCGGCCTGCTTTTTCTGAATTTCCCAAATTGGATGTTCGCTGAGCACTTCTTCCCTGTTTACGCAGATTGTAATCTCCTCTTTCTGGAATGGAGTCTGCAATGTCAACCTGCCGTAATTTTTGCCGGCATGAAGATTGTCTGCCTCAATCAAATACTCCACGATCCCCCGGCTGCCCACAAAATCTTCATTGGTAATCCTTGATTTCAACGGTTTTATCAATTCCCCATCCGCTGACACTTCAATGGCAAGATGTCCCCACTCCTCTTTGTGTAGCACAATAGATTCCTTGCGGTTTTCCGTCACGCCGCAAAAATCCCGCCTGGCCTCTTCCACCTGAAAAATTACACGTTTTTTCTTACGCGAAGCAATCAAGAATTCCTCCACCTGCACTCTGGTACACGGTTTACGGCATAGCCCGCGATATATCAACCTCTGTTCCTCTTCTCCGGGCGCAAAAATAGCCTCAAACTCCGGCTGTGAAAATACCTTTACCGCCTCGTCATAAGATTCGCGCGCCAGATTGGCAAACTCGACAATACCCTTAATCTTTCCATGGGAACTCTGGGGATAATCTCTACAGACAGACACGGAAAAAGGAAGCACATACTCTCCCTGATCGCTGATAATATGAAAATTCCCTTCCTGGGTATCGCCGTCAGACAACCCTTCACTGCAAAATTCAAATGATTGCGTAACTTTCGTTCCTGCAAATTCCCCTCCCGGGCACTTCATCCGCGGGATGGTGGAACAGACCGTCCCCGCCACCGGCACGCCCGCACTGCTTACAATTGTAAATTCTCCGGCATAAACCGCACTCTCCAACATTTCAATTTCTAATTTTTCTGGAATTAATTGCAATACGGAGGACTGACGGGTGCAGATTCCTGCTGCCAGCTCTTCTATTTTTCTCTGCAAATCGTCACCTGCTTGCTTTTTATCGTGATTCGTTATAATGGAAATAGTTGTTTTTATTATAAACGATTTACACTGCGGTGTAAAGAAGGAGGATTTGTGAATGATTCAGCATAAAGACCATTTTCACGGAAGTGATTTAGAAAAGATTGAAAAGATTTACGGCATAAAAAAAGAAGAGATTGTTAGTTTCAGCGCCAATGTAAACCCGCTGGGTATCTCACCTCTGCTGCGCGAGACGTTGGCAAGCCATATCGACGCTATCACCACATACCCGGACAGGGAATACACTTCTCTTCGCAAATGTATCGCTGGATATACAGGCACAGATTATGAAAATATCATTATGGGCAATGGCTCTACAGAATTGATTTCGCTGTTTATCCAGATTCAACGCCCGCAAAAGGCCCTGATAATCGGCCCCACCTACTCCGAATACGAGAGAGAAGTCTCCCTGGGAGGCGGCGCCTGCCTGTACTATCCGCTCAAAGAAGAACAAGATTTCGCCCTCGATGCTGCCGACTTCACTTCGCACCTCAATGAGAGTATTGACCTGGTTGTCATCTGCAACCCCAACAACCCCACCTCCGGGGCCATCCCCCGCCGCACAATGCGCAAAATCCTCGACGTGTGCAAGCAGAATGATATTTTTGTCATGGTAGACGAGACTTATGTGGAATTCGCGGACAACTATGAGGAAATCACCTCTGTCCCGCTGACCGCATATTACAACAACATCGTCATCCTGCGCGGGACTTCCAAGTTCTTCGCCTGCCCCGGCCTGCGCCTGGGCTACGCTATAACCGGAAACCGCGACTTGACGAAAGAAATCAATAAAAGAAAAAACCCCTGGACCATCAACTCCCTGGCTGCTATTTCAGGAGAGATCATGTTCCGGGATTCCGATTACATTACGCGCACCCGGGCCCTGATTTCGCGGGAGCGCAGCCGAATCTCTGAAATTATTATGGCCGACGGCAGATTCAAGGCATATCCGCCCAATGGGAACTTCATGCTTGTGCGCCTTCTTGATGATGCCCTGTCATCAGGGATGCTGTTCGACCAAATGATCCGGCAAAAAATGATGATTCGGGATTGCTCTACGTTTCCCTTCCTTGACAACAAATACATCCGTTTCTGCTTCATGATGCCGGAAATGAATGACAAACTCCTCTCCTGTCTGCTCAAAACAGAAAGTCGAGAAGCAGGTTTGCCGCCACAATAATAAAAAAACAAAGGATAATAAATCCACATCCCCTCAAAAATTGCTTCATAGTCTAATATACCTGCGATACGCTCGTGTAGGTAAGCTCCTCTCCGCCAACATTGAAGATGGCATATGTACGATACGTGCCCCTCTGGGTCAGGGTAAAATCTTCACCCATTGTTTTATGGCCCTCTGTACTTGAACCAACCCAGGACACTTTCGTCTGCCAGGAGCTGCCCTCCTTGCGCTGCAGGCGCATCGTCACCGTGACTTTGCAGACTCTCTTGGCAATCGCGCTGGCATAGACATGCGCATTGTTGCCGCTGATGACAAGGTCAGCCGTAATCCTGGATGTATTAATGTACTGAGGGTCAATGCCCTCCTCGCCACCCGTCTGCACGCTTGCGCCCGCCTCCGCCTGCGGCGCCTCCAGCTCTGCCGCATAACTACTGCCAACAGGCAGGACTGCGAGCACGGCAGCAAGCGCCAGCGACGTCAATAACCGTTGTTTCAATTTCATCTTTCGTTCTCCTTTCCGGCTGTCCCTGCGGACAGCGACAGTTCAACTACCCTCTATAAGTAGAGACAATCCAGACCAGCAAACCATGACACATTTTGCGGAAATTTTTTCAAAATCTTAACACTTAGACAAAAAATGCAGCCCCTGCAAAACAATTTTGCAAAGACTGCATATATATTTCTCCGTTTGGCGAGCCCTTAACCTCGGCAAACCGCCTCTGAGACGGCTGCCTGCGCTCCCCTAATGCCTCCTACTCCACGGCGTGCAGGCCGGCGGCAATCTCCAACAATTCCTCCTTCGACAGCTCACCAGAAAATACCAGCATATACTCCTCGTCTGAGAGCACCAGATTACTGCTCTCCGCATCATGGACATAATACCCCGTCAAATTGCCAACACTGACTTCCTCCATGTCCTTCCTGTTTGCTGTGACATTTCCGATATTTCCATTCTTTTTCTTACCTTGATTGAAAACAAATGCTTGCTCTTTTTTGTTAGCATAAAACATATAATATATCCCTACGCTCTCATCATACTCTTCTCCTCGCAGTTCATACCCCTCCGGCACTTGTGCCAGCTCATACTTACAGAACGCCTTTTTCGAGACAGACGCATTCTTTTCCCTGTTCTGTATCTCCACATAGTCTCCGTGCTGTTCCATCCAACTGTCATGCAGCCAGACAATAATCGGATTCGTGCCGCTTGCCGTTGTGCCGAACAATAACACCACCAACGCCGCCACGATCAGGATTGCCCTGCGGCTTCTGACAGGGCGCATAAGTTCCAGCAGGGAAAAGCCCCCCACCGGTTTGCATTCCTTTTCTGCCGGCGCCTTTCCCGTGCGCAGCAGTTCATCCATATTTCTGCGGAATCTCCTGGAAAAGCGGTGCTTGGGGAATTTCTTAGGACGGTTCGCATACTCCTTCTGCACCATCTGCGTAAACGCCGCCTGAATCAGTTTGTCAATATCATCCATATCGCCGGTCTCGTCATTATCAGAAGGTATATCCTTACTATTCATATTAGCCATATCCATGCTGTCACTATCATTCATGTTGGCCATATCCATGCTGTCGCTATCATTTATGTTGGCCATATCCATGCTGTCAATATTATTCATATTGGCCATATCCAAACTGTCAATATTATTCATGTTGGCCATGTTATCCATTTTCTTCATAATTTATCCATGCCCTCCATCTTCCCATATTTGTCTTGCACAAAATTTGTCCTCTTATATGTAGAAACAATTCAAACATCACATTCATGACACATTTTAGCACAAAATCTGCAAAAAATCCGCGTTTCTCGTATTTTTAAAATTTTTTTGAAAAAAAGTGTCATTTTTAGGCCCCTTAAATTGTTACATTAATGAGGGAGTATTTTTACATACTGCGGAAAGCCCTTGGGACACGTCTTCGTTTTGGTGTTCCAGGGGTTTTCTGTCTCCAAAATTTGACAACACATAAACTAATCAGAATATTAGCACGAATCTAATGGGAAGGCAATGGAAACATTTTATAACATTTTTCCCATTCAGAGTTAGAGTGAGCAGTAACTGCCTCACAGTTACTATTTACAGATTTCAAAAGAATTCGGGTTGTAAATTTTCAACACTTTAGTTATAATAAGAGAAAAACTTTTAGAGGAGGACCTATTATCATGGGCAAAAAACGTAACATTATTGTAGGACAGTCAGGAGGGCCCACTTCCGTAATCAACTCCAGCCTGGCAGGCGTATACAAGACTGCCAAAGAAAGAGGCTTTGATAAAGTATATGGTATGCTGCACGGCGTCCAGGGGCTTTTGGACGAGCAGTATGTAGATTTATCTACCCAGATTCACTCAGACATTGACATTGAGCTTTTAAAACGTACACCTTCCGCTTTCTTGGGCTCCTGCCGCTACAAGCTGCCGGAAATCCACGAGAACCCGGAAATCTATGAGAAGCTCTTTGAGATCATGGACAAGCTGGATATCGAGACTTTTATTTATATTGGCGGCAACGATTCTATGGACACCATCAAGAAATTATCTGATTATGCAATTGTCAAAGGCCATTCCCAGAAATTCCTCGGCGTGCCTAAGACTATCGACAACGATTTAGCGCTGACAGACCATACACCCGGCTTCGGAAGCGCAGCAAAATACATCGCAGCTTCCACGAAAGAGATTATCCGCGATGCGCTCGGCCTCACTTACAACAAAGAAATGATTACCATTATTGAGGTTATGGGACGCAATGCCGGCTGGCTGACAGGCGCAACTGCTCTCGCCAAGACAGAAGAGTGTGAGGGACCGGACGCCATCTATCTGCCGGAATCTGTTTTTGACATCGACAAGTTCTTGCAGACTGTCAAGAATTTATTAGAGAAAAAGAAATCTATTGTCATCGCCGTATCTGAGGGTATCAAACTGGCTGATGGCAGATATGTCTGTGAGTTATCCGGCGGCGGAGAATATGTAGACGCTTTCGGACATAAGCAGCTTCAGGGAACTGCTGCATATCTTGCCAGCTTCCTCGGCGCAGAGATCGGCTGCAAGACCCGCAGCGTTGAATTCTCTACCTTACAGAGAAGCGCATCCCACATGGCTTCCCGTGTAGATATCGACGAAGCTTTCATGGTAGGAGGCGCTGCCGTAAAAGCAGCAGACGAGGGAGATACCGGTAAGATGGTTGTTATCGACCGTATTTCCGATGATCCTTATCAGAGCGCAGCCGGCATCTATGACGTACACCGGATTGCCAACCATGAGAAAGTAGTTCCGAGCACTTGGATGAACAAGGAGGGGAACTATGTGACAGACGAGTTTATCAACTATATTGAGCCATTAATCCAGGGAGACTACCAACCGTTCATGGTAAATGGACTTCCCCAGCATTTAGTACTGCGCAAAGGTTAAAATCACTCGCTTCCAAAATTTACGCGCGGCAGGAAATCGTTTGTTTTCCTGCCGCGCGTTGTATATAAAAACCTTCTTAATATTATTTACAGAATCAGTTTACTCCGGTAGTGCCAAAACCACCTCTGTCCTTCCCTTCTAGTGACGCAGTTTCTTCAAAGATAATATGCGGCTGATTCTCCATAATCCGAAACTGACAAATTCTGTCATTCTTGTGGATTACCGTATCTCTGGTGGCATACACCGGCATCTTCCACATATCCCCGTCGCCGCAATAACTTCCATCTATCACGCCACAGCTATTCACCTGCAATACGCCATAATTCTTAAATGTAGAACTTCTCGGCACTACATGCGCCTCATAGCCTGGCGGAAGCTGCATTGCCACGCCAAGCGGAATCAGCTTAAACTCTCCCGCTTTCAGCTCCACAGTCTCGCTTGCCCGCAAATCAATCCAATCTGATTTGCCGTCAATATAGGCAAGTTTGTCTATCTCCTGCGTGAAGTATTTTATCTTGATTGTCTCCATTTCTGTCTCCTGGTATTTTTCGCTATTCCAACATTGCGCACCGACAGAAATCATCGCTGTTCCAAACATTCTGCACCCATGGCATACGAATCATCGCTGTCCCAACACTCTGCGCCCATAGCGAATAATTGTCACTGTCCAAGCAGATTCATCACTGCCGGCGTATAATGCAGTTGCTGATAAGCATAATAAGAGCCGTCCTTCTGCTCCTCTCCCTGCTTCTGTTCCTCTTTAATTTCCTCCTGCTGTGCTTCCTGGAGTTTCATATACATATCAATAAATTTGAGATATTCCTCATAGGAGAAAAGCTGCTCTAAAATACTCTGATAGTAGCTGTCCTCCACCTCCTGCACGGACGCCGCAGATATGCTGCCGTCTGCATTGATACTATAAGACGCATTGGGAACGTCAACGCCATTATTCATAAATCCTGTCACTTTCACAACGTAGTTCTGCGTCTCCTTAAAAGGCGGAATACCGCCATATTTTGCCACGTTATTGCTTCCCGCATTATATGCAGCCAAGGCAAGGCTTACATTCCCATCATATTTGGCAAGCATCTCACTGATATATTTCGTCCCCCCCATAATATTCTGGTAAGGATCATAAGAATCCGTCACACCAAGCTCCCGCGCTGTTGCCGGCATCAGCTGCATAATCCCCTGCGCCCCTGCGCCTGAAGTGGCATTGGGATTAAAGTCAGACTCTGCCTTGGCGATTGCCTTAATCAAGTTCTTAGGCACATTGTACTTTTCAGCTGCCTCTGTAAAAATCTCTTCCAAAGATGCCGTGGTCTTCAGATACGAAGAAAAATCCTCTCCCTGCCCTGCCACAGCGGCCGTAGTCTGGGCTCCGGTACTGTCCGTACCCTGTACTGCCTTTACTCTCATAGACTTAACATCCTTTCTATAATTTTATTCCTGCCAACAAATCTGCAAGGCTTGTAGACGCCCTCTCATTGGAAATATATTCTTCTACCCTCTCAGGCTTATCTACGTCCACCATTTCTTCTTCCAACGCTTTCATGCTCAGGCTTACCTTATTGTCATTTGTATTCTGTACTTTTACCTTAACTTTCTGCCCTACGCTTAATACCTCAGATGGTTTGCCGATTCGCCTATGGGAAATCTGTGAAATATGTACCAGCCCGCTGATTCCGTCTCCCAAATCCACAAACGCTCCATACGGCATCAAAGATTCCACCGTACCTTCCAGTACCGTGCCTGGAACCATAGCCCTTATCCGACGGTCATGCTCCTCCTGCTGCTTCTCCTTTAAGATAACCTTGGCCGAAAGCACGAGCTTCTTCTTAGATTCATCTACGGTAATTGCTCTTACCTGCAATTCACGTCCCAGCCAGTCTTCCGTAGCTTCCACATATGACAAGTCCAGCTGCGATGCTGGGATAAACCCGCGGATTCCTTCTACATAAGCGACTACGCCGCTTGGCACGATACCTGCTATCTTCACAGAAAGCTCTGTCTTTTCCTCAAGAAAAGTATTGAGCTTCTCCCAGGCAAGCACATCGTTCGCCTCTTTTTTCGACAATTTGATGTTGCCTTGTCCATCGTCAAGGCTTACTACTGTACCCTTAATAACATCTCCTGGATGAATCTCTTCCATCGCCTGGAAATTTGGGTCATTGCTGAGGTCTTCTACTTTAATGACTCCCTGCGTATAATATTTCAAATCTAGTGTTACTTCTTCCTCCGTAACGCCGAGCACGACCCCTGAAATAATATCGCCTTCCTTTATCTCACGGAAAGACGCCTCCAATTCTTCCTTGTAATCTTCCATAGATTCTGCCATAATCAACGCTCCTTTTCTTATACCTGCATAATTATTTTTATTTTAACAGAAAATCTTGAAAATTACCAGTTCTTTTTTAATGAAGCTATGATTCTGTAACAATCCTGCAAGCAGGAATAAACTCTCATAATATTTTACTTTTTCTGTTCTGCCTTACGTTGAAACTTCTCTTCTTCCACAATAAACCTCTCATGGTATGCCTTGCCAATTTCACCTTTTTCATCTTTTGCCGTAACCGAAAATGCAAGTTTCCTGCCATCCACCTTTTCCAACACAGACTCACAATAAACTTTCATACCAACCGGGGTAGGTGCAAGATGGTCTAATTCCAGACGGATTCCCACTGTCCCCATCCCCTCGTCCAAATCTCCAGCTATGCTTTTCCAAGCGGTTTCCTCCATCAAAGCCGCCATCCGTGGCGTAGCAAGTACATCGAGGGTCCCACTTTTGTATACTTTGGCTGTATCCTCCGCAGTCACTATCATTTCCTGCTTTCCTTTTATTCCTGCCTGCAACATCACAATTCTCCTTTCTGTCCACATTCAAACATGATATTCCTCATAGAGCTTTTTACGAAACTCATCATCCACCATGCTTCTTCTAAGATCTTCCGAACGATTATCGTCTAATAGCCTTTTATACAACACATTCAGGCGTTTTTCCCCTTGTTTGATTCCCTGCTGCATACCTTGTTCGATTCCCTGTTCCAGTCCCCTTTCCATTGCAATTTCCATAATATTCATCTGAACCACCTCCCACTCTTCACTTTCTTTCACTTCTTTCACAATTCTATCTAATTCTATAATCCTCTCGTCCTTTACTATGATTCTTGGATTTTCCAACCTTGTATCTTTCATATATTGTAACAGACTAACTAGCTCTTGGGAACCATTTTCACTTGTCATATTTAAAAAAATTTTGGTAGTTCCATCCCCAAGGTATAAGCCCTTCATTTCTTCACACTGCTCCATAAACGTATATCTTGCCAAATTCTGCCCCCAAATATCTTCCTGAGTAATAAATATAATAATAGAATCTGGCAATTCCCGGTATTTAGTCTCTTTGCCCGATTTCAAAATTGGAGTATCCAATAACCCCTGATAAAATCTGGAACGTTTGGGAATATTGTCACTTTTACTGTCATTTTGCATTTCTAGATTATACAATCGGCCATGCCGGTCTTTTGCCCATGCATCTAAACGAATCGCTCGCTTTCCTAACTGATTCAATATCACCTGCTCCACTTTCACTTCTTCCAGCTCAAGATCTGGCTCACCTAAGATAATACTGAGTGTACACTCATAAGCTCGCTTATTTTTCATTACTGACAAAAACAGCGCAAAATCACTTAAATTCATCTGATACCCTTGAGGTAACAACCCAATTAGTTCCCTCTTTTTCTTTTTATCCATAGATTCCTCCTGATATGAAATTATAGATTCGCTAAGATTCTCGCGAGATCGCCGCCTAGACCAGGCTAATGCCTGTAAGATATGTTTTAGAAATCTTGCTTGCCATTACTGTAACATAATTGTATGTATAAGTAAAGCGAAAAAGTTCCGGCAGGCATTTTGCAATGCCTGCCGGAAATAGAGCCGTTAAACCTTTACTATTTACTTACTTTTACTGTAAGAGTTGCTTTTGCCTTACTATTATTGGCCGCCGTAATTGTAATCTTGGCGGTTCCTTTCTTCTTGGCCGTAACCAATCCTGTCTTAGAAACAGACGCGATTTTAGACTTATTGGTCTTATATTTGAACTTAGAGCATACTGTTCCTTTGGGGATGCTTACATTAATCTGGTATGTCTTCTTCACCTTGAGCTTCACACTCTTCTTTTTCAGGCTAATTTTACTCGGAACGCCCTTAACCGTCACCTTGCAGACTGCCTTTGCACCACCGGGCGCTGTTGCCGTGATATTAGCAGTTCCGGCCTTCTTAGCAGTCACTACGCCAGTTTTAGGATTTACCGCTGCAACTTTGCTATTGCTGCTGGTGAACGTAATCTTAGAAGTCTCGGTATCAATGTCTGCATCTGCATGGATTGTCGCCGTCTTCTTCAATCCTTCTGTCGCTTTGGTGCAGATTGTCACTACATCTTCCTCAAGGTATACGCTTTCTGCCTTCATCTCTGCCGGCAATGATTTTATCTTATTTGCCAACAAAGTATCTGCCCGCTCCATAAGCTTATTCAGAGCAGAAAATGCCTCCGTCCAGGTTCCTGAGCTCTTCTGCGCCTGTCCCGGATTCTGTACGTTCTCAACTGTCTCTTTCGCAGTCTTAATCTGCTCGCCAATGCTGTTCATCTGAGCTTTCACGCCCGCACTATAACTCGTGCCCTGGGCAGCCTTCTTCAATTCCTCAATCTTGTCGTCATAAATTCTCGTATCAAGAGATACATAATTGATTGGATGGTAGTTGTTGATACTGGGATCTGCGTTGTAAGTGTCAATCAACGTATTATACTCTTCCACGGTAATCGGTATCATACCGCCGTGGGTCCCGACATCGCCGCCGGTGCGTCCATACGTTCCCTTAGCTGCTTTCTGGATGCTGTCAGGTTCAGACAAATCTGTCGTCAAATACGGCTCATAACGTACAGACATATCTCCGTAATTATCAATCATCACACACCACTCATCGCGGTCAATAAATTTAAACAATGTCGCGCCTTCAAATGCGCCGCTGTATTTCTCCATGTCTTTCTGGGAAATCTTTTCAAAATGATTGCCCACAGATTCATTTTTGAACCAATTATATACAATTTCCGCTGTCTTAATATGCGTCGGGTCTGATAATGCATTGATAGATGCCAAATTTGCAAATGTCTGGCCATTCTTATCCGTATACGGCGTAATCCTCTTAGCATCTGTGGCATCGTAAGCAGCCTGGTTCGCATCTCCCTCATACCTGGGGTCGAGTACCGAAGGCGCCTTCATAAGCTCAATATGATTGTTCGTCTCATCTTTTACAAGACGGAACAACGTGCCATAGGGATTGACTGTGCCATCCTCTTTCGTCTCTGCCACCCACAGCTGGGACGTATCAATATTGCCATATCCATCGTCTGCGGAACCTACGCCGTTCGGAAGATAATTCTCATAAAACGGCTCCTGCTCATAGAGTTTGGTGGGACCAAAAGTCACAAAATCTTTGGTCTCGTTACAGTACAGGCGGTCTCTTGCCCTGCCGTCCACAGTCGTACGCGCCGACCAGTACAAGAGATAATTATCTTTCTCCGGATTATAGATTGCCTCCGGCGCCCATGCCATACAGGCGCCTACCTGTGCTCCGACATCTACATAACGTCTCGTCCAGTGTACCCAGTCTTCCGTCTCATAAATGAAGAGCTTCGTGCTTCCATAACCGTCCGTCGTCATGGTTCCCCAGTTACCTACGACATTATTCGCCCTGTTTCCGCCATACTTTTCTGCCATCGTGTTTAAGTCGGTGGCAAGCAGCCATACCTTATTGGAATCACTGCCATCAGCCTTGCAGCCGCGGATCAGATAGGGATCACGGACACCCTGATCCTCCCCCTCAAATGGAAACAATACAGAAGCGTCGCCGGTTCTGGTCTGTGCAATATTGGTGCCTTCTTTGACCTTATAATTGTGGCTGGTCGCTGAATATTTCTCAATGGAATCGGCATAATCCGTTCCCGCCTCAAAAATTGGGTTGAAGCCGTTCAGCGCCGTCCAATTCATTCCATCCTCGCTTAGGAAGAAATGAATCTGCTGCACGTCACGGAAATCCTTTCCGGTCGTAGACACATTTCTGTCCGCAAAACATACATAAATATATCCTGCATAATCATCTTCTGATAAGCCTGCACGAATTGTTAAGGGGAATTCCTTCTCTACCTTATCGCTCCCTACCGTTACGGTCGCTTTTAATGTAAATTTATAGTCGTCCTCATTTGATTTGGGACGTTTTTTAATTTTTAATGTTGAGTCCTCAATCGATACATACTCTGCATCTTTCTCTGCAACACTGTATGCAATAGTGGCGCCCTCAAGCCCATCTACCGCAGCCGGCAGGCTGAGGTCTCCTGTCAGAAGCTGATTAACCTCAGATTCCCGGATTGTTAAATTCTGCTGTACTGTAGCGGATGCATCCGCCGCCTTTACCTCCAGGCCGGCTGTCGGTAAGGAACCGACCGCCATACCTGCGGTAAGGCATGCAGCCAGCAATATATTCACGATTCTGCGCTTCATATGAACTTACCTCCTGTCATTATCCTCTATTTCTTCTTAATCGTAATCGTCTTTTTCATGGTAACCTTTCCTACTTTGGCCGTTACCGTAACTTTACCGGTCTTCTTCTTAGCAGTCAACTTGCCTTTCTTACTAATGCTTGCCAGCTTCTTGCCTTTCTTATCGAGAGACCATGTTACTTTACCGCTAATGCCCGTGACCTTTAAAGTAATGGACTTCTTGATTTTCACCTTGGAATCTCCGGTAATCTCGCCAACCTTGAAATTCAATTTCTTGGTGATTGTCTTTCCTCCGGCTTTCACCTTCACAATGACAGTTCCCGTCCCAGCTTTCTTGGCCGTCACTTTTCCCTTAGACACAGAGACAGCGCCCGTCGCACGGTAGGTAGTTGTAGCGCCTGCGGTCTTGACTACTGCCGGATAAGTAATTGTAATATCTGTCTTTTCTCCCTTTGCAAGCGTTGTTTTCTTCGCCTTTACGGAAACGCCTTTTATGTTGAGGTCTACCTTAACGATCGTCTGGTACTCCATCTCAAATCCGTCAGATGCCGCTTTCACTTTGGTCGTAATGATGGCATAGCCCAGTTTCATACCCTTCACCGTACCGGTATTTTTATCAACAGTTGCAACGCCTGGATTGCTGGAAGTATATTCTACTGTAACATACGGTTTCACTTCTGCCGGAATCACAGACGCCAGCGCATTACTGGTTCCCTTAGGCGCCACCGTAAAGTCTTTGAACTTCGTCTTATCAATCTTGGCAAAGGGATCGATATATGCTTCTGCAAACGTAAGCTTGGCGATTGCATTCTTAATGTTTCTCGTCAAGGCATCCGCTTCTTCCTGATTGGCGACATCCGCCCCCTTTTCAAGCAGCTGTGTGAGATTTTGCTTAGACTCTTCCGTATAATATTTAAAATCTGCGGCATTCTTAGCTGTGTTTGCCTCCGCCAATGCTGCGTCTAACGCCGTGCGGTCTAAAAGCATCACCTTAAGGTCAAATGATATCTCCGCTTTCAAAGCCCCTGATTTGGCAGTTCCGGTCATCGTTACATTCTGTTCGGTATCTTTACACTTAACAATACCGTCATCGGTAATAACATCCGTATTGCCAGATTTCCAGGTAACGCTGACTCCATTGATGTTCTCCGGCAGTGAAAGATTGTATTTAATCTCATCCTTGGAAGTATTCTTGCCAAGAATCTTATCTACGGTCAGTTCTTCCCTGACCTGAGCCTCAAACTCGCGTTGGTACGCAGGGTCAGACAACTGAACATCCTCATTCGTCATCGCCTTGTCATATATCTTAAATTCAGAGATCAGCCCCTTAAAGTATTCGTCCTGTCCCCAACAGGATTTGCCGATATAGCCTAAAATACCATCCTTGCAGCCTGGTGTAACAATATCATCCATTATGCTGTAACCGGAAACCAATTCATCCCCGTTGTCTCCTTTAATCATGACGCCGTTCCAATACAGCCGGATCTTCCCTTCGTCAAACACCATGTTTACCGTGTAAAACTTATTGCGTTCTGGAACAAGCGAGGTCGCAAACAACTTCTCCGTTGTACTGTCTTTGATACCGGCTCTCAGCTGCGTATTCTGAAAATTCGGCGACAGGAACATATAATTAGTGCCCGTCGACTGCGGGTTGGAGCCAAAGCAGAACAACCATGCCATGAATACATCGGCAGTCTTGGTAAATTTTACCTGAATAGTAAACTTTTCCTTGTCCGTCAGTTTGTCCATGATAGATAACGGAAGATCCACATACGTCTGGTTTGCCGTAGAAGATTTATTGCCGTCTAATTTCAACGCCCCATTCTCAAAGCTGTATTTCTCACCGTGCAGTGTCGCGTCATTGCCATTGCCCGTGATGTCTATCAGCTTACCGTCTACCGCCTGGGACAAATCATAATCCACGACCACCCCTTCTTCTTTCGCGTTGGGGTCTCTGACAATAACCGTTGTCTCTGCAGTCTTGGCAGTCGCTTCATCCCCATCATATATAGCGGTAGTGGTAATCACAGTCGTGCCTGCTTTTTTCGCTGTAACTACACCGGTAGCTGCATCTACAGAGGCGATCGTTGCATCCGCTGAAGCATAGCTGTATGTAATCTTAGATGCATCCACGCCACTCGGCGGAGTAACTGTTACAGAGACAGCTGCGCTTCCCAATAACATTTTAATCTGCTCGCTTACTGTCAGCTTGCCTTCCACAAAGACGTCTTTTTCCGTCCTGGGGTCAAACATCTTATAGATCTGATTGGCGGTCAGCTTCTTATCGTAAATCTGAACGTCATCCAGCCAGCCGTTAAATGTTCCGTCTGCGCCCCAATAGGTAGTTCCTAACAGGATATTCCTATCATTGCCTTTGAGGATGCTTGATGCGCCGGCCTTTGTCGATTTGAGGACGCCATCCTGGTAAATTTCCAACGTAGAGCCTTCCTGGGCAATCGTAAGCATCGTCCACTGATCCTTTACCATATTTACATTTGCTATGGGGTCTTGGTAAGCGCCTGCATACTTTCCCCATACCCGGGCTTTCCCTTCTGTACCGCTTCCGGCAAACCCAACCCATTCCTGATTCGGGTCGCCTGCTCCCAACAGGAAAATTGCATTATTGTTGGCGATTGTATCTACATTTGACTTCATCCACACATTAACCGTATAATTCTCGCCGATGTTCCCCGGCAGGCTCAGCGCATGGCTTCCCAGTTTAACAGATTTGTCCCCTGCTTTGCCCGACCTTCCCGTCTCATAAACCGGAGTGGCCGTCGATGCAGCGTTCCCTGCTCCAACTACTGTAAGCGCATCATCCGGGCTTACCGTACTGTTCAAACTCTCTGCATTAAAATCAAAGCTGTATATTGGCGCTTCCGCCGCCACTTCCGCCTTTGCCGTCGTCACGTTCCCGGTAAATACGGAGGTGACTGCCAGCGCGCCGACAAGCAGCCCGCTTATTATCTTCTTAAATCTCATGATATCTTCTCCCTTCCTTGTAAAAATATGCTGCCGCCCTATATTCAGGCGTTTTTCTATCCATATGTCTGCATCCCTTTCCTTGGTGTCGTACACCTAATTCTACAATGGCGCTTTTTTAGAAAAACCGACTTCTGAAATAATTTTATCCATAAAAACCGACTTCTCCTGCCCTGGTAATCTTCCCTCCTCTCCCTTCCTTGGGGCTCAATGAATATAACAACCGATATCTATAAAAAAGAGCGCACATTGCGACTGTAATACCATTATCTCATTTTACCAGTGAAAATCAATGTATTTTCTTCTTCTCTTAGTTGATTTTTTTAATATTTTCTCTTTTACTGTTCTTTTTTTGTGCATATTTATTAAAAATTTCACAAGATAAATATAACTTTTCTCAGAAGTTTGACACTCCTGGCACCTTCTGATATTATGTATCATAACAATTAAAAATCATGCTGACTGCTTCAGGCATTAATCTTACTGAACTGGTCGTAATTAAAGAGTAACATCATGAAACACAAATATCTGCTACAAAGCGTAAATCTTATTTCATTTTGACAATAAGATTTACGCTTTTTTATATTTGCCTATTGACATTTAACGTTTCCCCTATATAATATATCTTGTTTATCATTATTAAACAAAAAAATCATTATTACTTTTATCTCATACAGTGAAGGAGGATTCCTATGGACATTGGAAAACGCATGAAAGAACTGCGCATTCAATATGGCCTGACACAGCAGGAACTTGCCGACCGCAGCGAACTTTCCAAGGGCTTTATCTCCCAGCTGGAGCGCAACCTCACTTCTCCCTCGGTGGGCACGCTATTAGACATCATCCAATGCCTGGGCACAACCCCGGCGGAATTTTTCACCGACCAGGAACCGGAACAGATTGTATTCCGCCAGGAAGACTATTTCACGAAAGATATGGAAGAGCTTCACCACCAAATAAAATGGCTGATTCCCAACGCTCAGAAAAATGCCATGGAGCCGGTGTTGATGACTTTGGCGCCCCACGGTATCTCCAAAACCCAGCTTCCCCATGAAGCGGAAGAATTCGGCTATGTCTTAAAGGGCAGCGTGAAATTGGTTTACGGCTCACGCTCCTTTACAGTCAGACAAGGAGAATCCTTTTATTTCATTGCCGGCAAAAAACACTATATCGAGAATTGCAGCGAAAGGGAGGCATCCATACTCTGGGTTTCTACTCCCCCCATTTTTTAGGAGGACACTGCCATGAGCAAACGACTGATTGACTTGCAGCACATCAGCAAATCCTATGACGGACAGATGGTGCTGGACGATTTGAATTTATATATTAGAGAGAATGAATTTCTGACACTGCTGGGCCCATCGGGTTGCGGGAAAACTACCACACTGCGGATTATCGGCGGTTTTGAGACGCCTGATGCGGGAAATGTCATTTTTGACGGCAAGGACATCACCAACCTTGCCCCCAACGAACGGCAATTAAACACGGTATTTCAGAAATACGCTTTATTTCCCCATATGTCCATCGCGGAAAATATTGCTTTCGGTTTAAAAATACGCAAAAAAAGTAAAGCTTATATTGATGACAAAATCCGTTACGCGCTCAAACTTGTAAATTTGGACGGCTTTGAGAAGCGCACTGTCGACTCTTTGAGCGGCGGCCAGCAGCAGCGGATTGCCATTGCCCGCGCCATCGTCAATGAGCCGAAAGTACTGCTTTTAGACGAGCCTTTAGGCGCGCTTGATCTAAAACTGCGCCAGGATATGCAATATGAATTGATCCGCCTGAAAAATGAGCTCGGCATTACCTTTATCTATGTAACCCACGACCAGGAGGAGGCGCTTACCATGTCGGACACGATTGTGGTTATGAATCAGGGTTATATCCAGCAGATAGGCACGCCGGAGGATATCTACAATGAGCCTACCAACGCTTTTGTAGCCGACTTTATCGGTGAAAGCAACATCATAAACGGCACCATGCTCCATGACCGCCTGGTGCGGATTTTGGACGTCGATTTCCCCTGTGTGGACGAAGGCTTCGGCAATCACACTCCGGTGGACGTGGTCATCCGTCCGGAGGATGTGGAATTGGTTGCACCCGAAAAGGGCATGCTACAAGGCGAAGTAACTTCCTTGATTTTCAAGGGCGTACACTGGGAAATGGAAGTGCTTGCAAACGGCTGCGAATGGTTGGTACACGCCACGCAGATGCAGCCGTTGGGCTCCCATGTCGGCATTTTTGTGGACCCCTTCAATATCCAGATTATGAACAAACCGGAATCCAATGATGAAAAGGCGGTGGAATCAGATGCGTAATTTGAAACGCCAACTGCTGGCGGGCCCTTACATTCTATGGATGGCAGGATTTATCCTGCTGCCCACCCTGATGATACTTTACTATGCATTTACTACTACCAGTGGGAATTTTTCATTATTAAATATAAGCTCCATCACTTTTTCCGTGCACCTCAAAGCGCTGATTCTGTCACTGAAGCTGGCTTTAGCATGCACGCTTATCTGCCTGGCGCTATCCTACCCGCTCGCCATGATTTTAAATAAGATGAAATCGAAAAGCCAGGGACTAATTGTATTCATCTTTATCCTGCCAATGTGGATGAATTTCATGCTGCGTATTCTTGCCTGGCGGCTGCTCTTGTCCAACAATGGCGTCATCAACTCACTGCTGGATATGATTGGACTGCCTGGCCTTGATATCCTTAACACGCCCAAGGCCGTCGTTTTCTGCATGGTGTACGATTTCCTTCCCTTTATGATTCTGCCCATATATAACGCGATGGCACGCATCCAGGGAGACATCATAGAAGCTGCTAAGGATTTGGGCGCGGGAAACATTACGATTTTCTTTAAAATCATCGTTCCCTTAACAATGTCCGGTGTCATCAGCGGCATTATCATGGTTTTTGTGCCTGCGCTGACCTCTTTTGCCATCTCAGATCTTTTGGGCGGCGGCAAAGTACTTCTAATTGGAAACGTCATTGAGCAGGCGTTTATGCAAGAATATAACTGGAACTTAGGCTCCGGCCTTTCCGTCGTGCTGATGGTGTTTGTAATTGCCAGCATGGCGCTGATGAACGCACACGGAGACGAGGGAGGAGGTACTTTCACATGATGAAAAAATCTGCGGAACGCATTTATCTTTTTGTGATTTTTTTATTTTTGTATCTGCCGATTATAGTGCTGATTGTACTGTCCTTTAACGATTCCAAGGCCAAAGTGGTCTGGGGCGGATTTACCTTGCGCTGGTATCGGGAACTGTTCTCTAACAGCACAATCATGGAAGCTTTTTACACCACAATTTTTATCTCCCTGGCCTCCGCAGTGCTTGCCACCGTCTTGGGAACGCTGGCAGCCCTTGGTATTGACGCCATGCGAAAACGTGGCAAAGCAATTATGCTGGGCGCCACAAACATCCCATTATTAAACGCAGATATCGTGACCGGTATTTCCATGATGCTCCTGTTTGTGCGTTTTACACGCCTTGGCTTCACTACTGTGCTTATTGCACATATTACATTTAACATTCCTTATGTAATTTTAAATGTCCTGCCTAAATTAAAACAGGGCAGCCGCACCACCTATGAGGCGGCGCTGGATTTAGGCGCAACGCCTTTATATGCATTTTACAAGATCACCTGGCCGCAAATCCTGCCCGGCGTGCTCTCCGGCTTCCTGATGGCAATGACAATGTCGCTGGACGATTTTTCGGTCACCTATTTCACAAAAGGCGCCGGCATCAATACACTGTCCACGATGATTTATACGGAGATGCGCAAAGGCATCCGCCCGGAAATGTACGCGCTGTCCACAATCTTATTTCTGATTGCCCTGGTACTGCTGCTATTCATGAATTTCCGGCCTGCGGCGCGCAAAGAAAAATCGAAACAAAAGGACAGGAGGTTCTCATGAAAAAAACATTACTGCTTCTTCTGGGAATTCTGGCTGTTTCCGGTCTTTTTGCCGGCTGCGCCAAAGATTCCCCCAACACCCTGACTGTCTTAAATTATGGAAAATATATCGAACCGGAAGTAATAGACATGTTCGAGGAGGAGACTGGAATAAAGGTGGAGTATGAGGAATACATCACCCCGGAAAATATGTATACCAAGTACAAGGCAGGAGCCATTGATTATGATTTAATCTGCACCTCGGACTACATGATTGAAAAACTGATAAATGAGGGCGAAGTCCTGGAAATGGATTACAGCAATATCCCGCTAATTGAAAATCTGGACAGCGCCTATTTTGACTTTTCCAAGTCCTTTGATCCGCAAAACAAATATACGCTCCCTTACTTTTTCGGAACAGTGGGCATCCTCTATAATAAGCAAATAGTGGACGAATCGAAGGTGGATTCTTGGGATATCCTGTGGGATAAAGAATATGCCGGTAAAATCATTATGGCAGATTCTGTCCGTGACTCTTTTATGGTGGCTGAGAAACGTTTGGGTTACTCTTTGAATATTACGGATGAGGAAAAGCTGCGCGAGGCGCAGAGCCTGCTCATTGAACAGAAACCCCTGGTCTACTCCTATCTGGTAGATGAGGCTCAGGATGAAATGATTGCGGAAAACGCCGCGATGGCTGTCGTCTATTCCGGGGAGGCCGGATTAGCGCTTGAATACAACGATAAACTGGCATTTTCTGTACCGAAAGAGGGTTCCAATATGTGGATTGACTCTTGGTTCATGCCAAAAAGTGCGAAACATATCGAAAATGCAGAAAAATTCCTCAATTTTCTCTGCCGGGAAGATATTGCCCTCCTGAATTTCGATTATGTATATTATGCCACGCCCAACACCAAGGTGAAAAATTCCTTAGAAGCAGAACTTCAGGAGAATACCACCATCTTCCCCCCCACAGAAGTCCTCGACAACTGCGAGGTCTTTAAATCTCTGGATGACGAGGCAACTATGCGCTATAACCTGTACTGGAAGGAAATTAAATCTGCGGATTAAATTTAATAGCCCTTTGGGCACACGATCCCAGGTTTCAGCCAACGGCTATCTCATGTACGAAATAACTATAAAATTTCTTTGCGGCCATTGCATTTCCCATTCAAACATGCTAAACTAGAGTCCACACATATCTCGTGTGGGCTTTTCCTGCTACCGCCAGCACAGCGCAGGAGGTATATATGAATTATAAATCAACGAGACAATATACAGACAATGATATAACACAAAGCTCTACTGTTTCATCGTACGAATCATTTAAGCAGACGCTGCTCACCAATGTCGGAACTTTCTTTTCGGCTGATACCCATATTTCAATCGACTCTTTTACCCACAATAATCAACTTTCCCTCGATGGACTGACAATTTTAGAATCTGGCAGCAACATTTCTCCTACCATTTATCTGAAACCTTATTTTGAGCAGTATGAAAAAGGCATGCCTCTTCTGCAAATCTGCCGACAGATTGCAGAATTTTATCACGATCATCGTTTCACACAGAATATTGACACGTCCTTTTTTACTTGTCTGGAAAAAGTGCGCCCGCGCATAGTATACAAATTAATCCACTATGACAAAAATCGAGAACTACTTGAGGAAATTCCGCATTTCACTTACTTGGACCTCGCCATCGTATTTTACTGCCTGGTTCCGAACGACGCCCACGAGAATGCATCTATTCTCATACATAACAGCCATCTTGACTATTGGGATATATCGAAAGATACACTTCTGCTTTTCGCACAGCAGAATACCCCGCAACTGCTTCCCTGGCATTGTGATTCTCTGACAGACCTCCTACTTCAAATGCTCGACTCGCTCCCAAGGGAAACGCAGGAACAGACATTGGAGGCCATGCAACAAGAAGCCGTCCCCATGCATGTGCTCACAAATGACAGATGCTATTTCGGCGCCTGCTGCATTCTCTATCCTGATGTACTCAAAGAGATTTCCGACAATCTAAAAGACGATCTCTTTCTTCTGCCCAGCAGCATACACGAAGTCATTCTTGTTCCCGCCTCTTCTACCAGAGAGCCGTCTACGCTCCGTGAAACTGTCCGCGAGGTAAATCTCACGGAGGTAGCACAAGATGAATACCTTTCTGATTCTATCTATTACTATGAGAGGAGGACGAATCGGGTATCTCTCTTATAACTCTTGGTACAGCTTCTCATAATTCCCCGCAGAACTCTGCCAGGAATGGTCTGCTTTCATACAGCGTTTCATCATCATCCGCCATTCTTTCGGATGATTTTGGAATACATCATAAGCATAGCGAATAATCATCAACATTTCCCCGGCATCATAGTTGGCAAAACTAAATCCCGTTCCAGTCTGCCAAATCTCATTATATGCCTCTACCGTATCTTTCAAACCTCCAGTTTCACGAACGATAGGAACCGTCCCATAGCGCATGCTGATTAACTGACTTAAGCCACAAGGCTCAAACTGTGAAGGCATTAAGAATGCGTCCGCGCCTCCGTAAATCTTGTGTGCGCATTCCTCACTGTAGCCAATTGTCGCCGATACTCTGTCTGCATATTTCTGTCCAAAATAACGGAATGATTCCTGGTAACGCTCTTCGCCTGTACCTAAAATGGCCACCTGTACATTCATAGTGTTTAACATTTCTTCCATAATGTGGTTTACGAGATCAAAACCTTTCTGTTCCGTCAACCTGGAGACAATGCCAATCAGCATAGCCGAATTATCTTCTCTCAATCCCAGCTCGCGCTGCAGTTCTTTTTTCACTTTCTTTTTGCCGGAAATTCGTTTATCGCCAAAAGAAGCTGGAAGCATCGGGTCTGTCATAGGATTATACTCTTCATTGTCAATCCCATTGACAATTCCCGACAGCTTATCAGATACTTTACGCATCACCCCGTCCAATCCTTCACCGCCTGCCTGGGACTGGATTTCTTCTGCATAAGTCGCACTGACTGTCGTTACGCGATCTGCATATAGGATTCCTGCCTTGAGAAAATTCGTCTCATGGTAAGCCTCCATCGCCCGATAGCGGCAGTCTGGCGGCAAATCGCTGCAGTTTTCAATGTCGTCTATCCTCCACCGCCCCTGAAATTTCTGGTTATGAATCGTTAGAATCGTCTTTGTCTTCTGAAAATATGGGTCCTGTCCATAAAATTCTTTCAGAAATACTGGAATCAGCGCTGCCTGCCAGTCATGGCAGTGAATAATATCCGCCCGAAACCTGATTTTAGATAGGCTTGCCAAAACTGCCCGGGAATAAAAGGCAAACTTATTTACATCTTCAAAAACTTCATGGTAGGGGCTGGCCCCCGCAAAGTAATGCTCATTGTCGATAAAATAATAAGTAATTCCTTCTACCTTAGCCTTATCGATCCCTATGTACTCTTTCCCTCTCGGCATATCCGCATAAAATTCCGTCACATGCGACATCTTCTGCCTGATTTCCTGGGGAATACACAAGTATTTTGGCAGAATAACCCTCACGTCGAATTTCCCTTTATCCAAATACTTGGGTAGAGCTCCCACGACATCTGCAAGCCCTCCCGTTTTAATAAAGGGATTTCCCTCGGACGCTGCAAAGAGAATTTTTTTCATATGAAAACCTCCAAACTTTCCCCCGCATTCTATGCGGGTATTTTATTCTCTCAATTTATATTCTAACCGAATTTTGTCCGCAATTAAAGCTATAAATTCAGAATTTGTAGGCTTTCCTTTTCCATTGTGAATTGTATAACCAAATAATTCATCTATCGTATCCATTTTGCCACGGCTCCAAGCTACCTCAATAGCATGACGGATGGCGCGTTCTACCCTGCTGGGCGTCGTCTGGTATTTCTTTGCTATGCCCGGATAAAGAATTTTCGTAATCGAATTGAGCATTTCCATATCAGTCACCGACATGATAATCGCCTCTCTCAAATACTGGTAACCTTTGATGTGTGCCGGCACCCCGATCTCATGAATAATATTCGTCACATCACTCTCGAGATTCTTGCCTTCTAACTCCCGGTCACTCTCGTAGGCGTTGACCTTGCGTACTTCGCTGACTTTGCGCCTTTCCATGTTCCTCACATGTTTAATCCGATTCAAAACTACTTCATTGTCAAATGGTTTCATAATATAGTAATCTGCACCCAGAGAAAACGCGTCTTCTGTAACTTTCTCCTGTCCAATCGCAGAGATCATGATAAATGCCGGATGTTTTTTCATATTTTTGTCATTTCTAATCTTATCCATTACAGTCAATCCGTCTAATTTCGGCATTACAATATCCAGAAGAACAACATCCGGTTCTTTTCTCCTTATCAGCTCATACGCCTCTTCCCCATCTTTCGCCGTTCCAACAACTTCGAGCTCATCATCGCTCCTTACAATCTCGCCCAATGCGTGCAGCATCCTTTCATTATCATCTGCAATCGCCACATTTAATTTTTCCACAACTATATCCTCCTAATAATTTACTTTTTCCCTCAAGAACTTGTACTTTAAAAATTATAACATATCCAAAACTTCCTTCAAGGAAAATATTTCGCTGGATTTCATCGGAAATCGACAAAACAAAAATGCATCCTTCTCTTCCACTCGAAAAATGTCGGTTCCTAAACCCTGCGTTAAGCTTAAACCTATTATAATAATTGTATTCTTGTATATTTTGTCGAAACTTGTCGGTTTGGAATGCAAAAAATTATGTAACCGACTTGTCCGCCCCAAAATTGCGGTACATGAAGGTTACATAATTACTCCCCCTGCACAAGAAATCATTCTATGCCATGTGTGTAGTTTACGCCCTATAAGCAAAAAATTCGCATCCTTTCCCATTCCAGCCATCCGTCCAAAATATATGGCATATTTTTTCAGGCGTCCAATAAAATGGCAAAAATCGCAAAGTGACACCCAGGCACAACAAATTCGGTATCCAGAACACATAGCCTGAGAAATCCATGTATGGGTTATACCTGTCCAAAACCTACTGTGCCAAAGCAGCTTTTCAGCCAATCAGCATCGCAAATGTCCCGCCAACAATCAGGACAAGTCCCAGAGCTGCCGCCTTTGATAGGCGTTCTTGAAATACCAGATAAGAAAAAGCAATCGTCACTACAATGCTTAGTTTGTCAATAGGGACAACCACGCTTGCCAGGCCATCCTGCAATGCCTTGTAATAGCAAAGCCAGGAGGCCCCTGTGGCAAGACCGGAAAGACAGATAAATCAAAGCTCTTTTTTGGGGATTTCCTTTACAGTATTCTGTCTCCCTGTCACAAACAC
>CAJUTD010000019.1:0-26760 GCA_910589635.1 uncultured Lachnospiraceae bacterium
ATTCTTTACTAATCTTACATATTATGATATGGTAGTAATAGAACAAATTTTTCTTAGATTTATCGTATTTCTTGAAGGGAGGCCCATCATGAAAGGTTATGAAAAACCTATGGTAATGGTTAATGACGGTTTGAGCGAAGGTGTTTATGCAGCAAGCGGCGCAGCCGAAGCTGCTGACTGCTGGACGGTAGATCCTGTTTCCGTACAGGACTGGAATGGTTCTCATCATGTATTTGAGATTCGCTGCGTACATTCAACCGCGGTACAGCATATCTCATCTGCATCTACAGTCACACTCAACTTCAACAATGCCGTAACAGATGCCTACTCCGAGTTTCCTTGCTCCTTTAGCGGCACCTCCGTTACTATTACGCGTGAATTGCACGCAAACGCTTACAAGTCCGGCGACACCATGACATATAAAGTATGGGTGAAAGCTGCTGACGAAGCAACCACCAAATCCATCTCCTGTATTGGCGCTACAATCTCATGCACGAAGACAGTTAATGTACAGGGCAATGGCGGCGATGGTAACTAAATTGAAATGACATCATGATTTCCACGAACCGCATGTGGAAGCTTTGAATTGCTAGATGTATTGTGGGGCAGCACCGCTTTTACGAGCGGTGCTATTTTTATCTTATAGGAAATTTCTATGAATTTCCTATAAGATAGTCAAATATTCATGCAAGCATGTCTATTTTCCTAAGTGCCCTGTGGGTGCATTGCTCGCGGGAATAAAGAATATTGTCTATGATAGAATTTGAAAGGATATTATCTTATGAAGCAGAAAATCAGGTTTCTTATAGGACGCATCAAAGCCGGACGCCTTGGGGAAATGCGCCGCCAGACCATCTGGATTTATCAGTACGCCAGGCATTACTGGCTGACGATGATATTCTATACGCTGCTCGGCATGGTGGGGACTGTCGTTGCCCTGCTCACAAGCCTGGTTTCCAAAGACTTAGTCGATATCATCACCGGACACCAGACTGGTGAGATTGTCAAAACGTTTTCCATTATGATTGGTTTGAATGTAGGAACGACATTCCTAAATCAGATTTCGGAATACGCTTCCACCTATCTGAGCCTGAAAGTGGATTCTGAAATCAAAGCCGATATTTTCTCGAAAATTCTGGTGACAGACTGGGAATCCCTAACCACCTACCATACTGGCGATCTGCTGACGCGCTGGGGCTCGGATGCCTCGGCAATTTCCAACGGAATCCTCAATTTTCTGCCCAATGCAATCATCTACATTTTCCGCTTCATCAGCGCCTTTGCCATGGTTATTTATTACGATCCTTCGTTTGCCATATTTGCATTCCTTGGTATGCCGGTAAGCCTGCTGCTCTCCAAAACGCTTTTAAACCGCATGGTGAACAACAACAAGCGCAGCGCAGCTATGGGCGCTAAGATGTCCGGCTTTAACCAGGAGACCTTTTCTAATATACAGACCATCAAGGCATTTGATTTGATCCATCTGTATGTTGCACGTTTAAAACAACTGCAAAAAGAATATATTACGATGAAGCTTGATTTTCAAAAAATGTCTATGGGAACATCTCTTCTGCTGTCTACGGTTGCGCTCCTCGTCTCCTACGCCTCCTATGGCTGGGGGATTTACCGCGTATTTACCAACGCTATCAGTTATGGTACTATGACGATGTTTTTGAGTCTCTCCGGCACGCTGACCGGCACGCTGCACAATTTGACTTCGCTTGTTCCGACCATCATCGGCCTCACGACTTCCGCCGGTCGCCTGATGGACATTATTGAGATGCCAAGGGAAGATTACAGCCAAAACGAAGAAGTGGATCAGTTCTTCCAGGCGCACCGCGGCAACGGCATCAGCCTCTATGTCGATAACTTGGAATACGCCTACAACAATGGCACCCAGGTATTTGAGGGCGCGTCTTTAGAAGCACACCCACACGAAGTCGTCGCTCTGGTGGGGCCGTCCGGTGAAGGAAAGACAACGATGATACGCTTGATTCTCTCGCTGATGCGTTCTCAGAACGGCACTGCCGCGCTCTGCGGAAATCGCGGACAAAGCTCTTCCGCTTCCGCCAACAGTGTAGAAACAGATAGCGCCGACACAGACAATAGGGACAAAGATACCATTCCCTTAACGCCCTCCACCCGCAAGCTCTTCTCCTATGTACCGCAGGGTAATACCATGTTTTCTGGTACCATTGCCGAAAATATGCGTAACGTAAAACCAGACGCCACGAAGGAGGAAATCATTGACGCCCTCAAACTATCCTGCGCCTGGGATTTTGTCAATAAACTTCCAGATGGCATTGACAGCAAAATCAAGGAACGCGGCGGCGGTTTCTCTGAAGGACAGGCACAGAGGCTTTCCATCGCCCGGGCATTACTGCGCCACTCACCGATTCTGCTGCTGGATGAGGCGACCTCTGCACTGGACGTCGCTACCGAGCGCAGGGTCCTTAAAAATATCATGGCAGACGAATATCCGCGCACCTGTATCGTAACAACGCACCGCCCATCCGTGCTCAATATCTGTGAGCGTGTCTATGCCATCCGCGATAAAAAATGTGTGATTTTAAATGAAGAGGAAATCGAGGAGATGGTAAACGGATTCTGATTGGCCAGCGCTGTTTTCTATTTATTAGCTAGAACAATTTCATCCTGTCAATCAGTTTGCTGCGCCTGCGCGCCTCCTTTAAAATATCCAACCCCTTGACTTTGCGGACAGTACGGTTATTTTTGATAAAGCGCGCAAGCGTCATCACCCACAAAAACGGCCACAACAAAAACATCTTTCCCGCGCTTGGATAATTCAAATGCATCTGATGATGGAATTCACGCACATAGGCGGCAAGCCCAGTCCCCCGCATGGCAACCATGCGTTCCTGTGTACCGTGTCCAAATTCGCCGGAGACAAACACCTCCTCCATAAAATCCTCCGCAAGCTGCTGCAAATCTGATTCTCCCAGCAGAAATGACACATTCTCTGCCGCAAGGCCCAGATAGAGCACGCACGCTTCTGTAAGAGCCTCGACAAATCCCTGCGTCCCGCTCTCCCGAACTAAACGCAAAAAAGTTTCTTTCTCCTCCGCAGCTATCTCACGATTCCAAAATACCGTCCAGTCGCAAAGAAACTTTAGTCCAAAACCCGCCCGCAGGAAATGCTGCAACATGTGGACAATCAGATAAAACGCATGGTAGGCGTCCGCAGGCTGGTAAAACGTGACGCCCCAGGAATCATTTTTTTGCACATGTTCGTCAAACTCTGACAACAGCGACTCAAGATAACGGTTCATTTTTCCGCTCTCAAACGGCTCCGCCAGAATTCGGTGCAGCTCCACACAGATACCCTCTTGATTTTTCAGCTCAATATGATGAAGCGCAGATTGAGATACACATTTGACGAATTTCACTTCTTCCAGCAGTTCCACTGCGCGCTCAAAGTCTTTCTCCTGCGGAATCAGAATATCCACATCCCCAGATTTGCGCATCTCTGGAATCGGATAATAAGAAGCTGTTGCCGCCCCTTTCAGAAGAATGGCGCGTATCCCTTCTTTTTCTAAAAGCTGCGTAATATATTTTGCCAGAAACAACAGTCTGTAATTGGCGCGTGCAGTTGTAACCGCCGCCCGCCGTATTGGCTGCACAAAATCCGCGTATCGCGTATCTTCGACAGACATCTCCATTGCGTAAACCTCAAAAAGAAGTGGCAGTACCGCGTGATTGCTAGCCGTTTTCAGTAGTTCGCGTTTCGCGTATTCATTATCAGGCAGCGATAGTGATCCCTGATTTTCCTGTGGATTTATGGATTGCCTTAACGCGTCAAGCAGCAGCTTTTCCGTCTCCTTCAGCAATGATACTCCTCCTTTTCCCGTGCAAATTCTCTAACTGTGTCTCTTTGCCAGCGTTTTTGCCTTGCCCAACAGGAAACGGAATTCCCTGCTCCTGCCATAGACAATAAGAAACCAGATATTTGGCGCCAGAATACAAAGAATCAGTCGTCCTGCAAGAATTTGCCACAAATCGTTTATGCCCACAACCACCAACTCATGGCACAGCCAGTCTGTGGCAAACCAGCCAGCCGCTATTACAACCACATACAGAATGTAACGTCCAAAGTAACCGGCGCAGGATTTATGGAATCCATGTTTGTACAGCACATACGGTTCCACCCACAGCGAAGTCAAGGCCATACTCAACAACGTTCCCAAAAACACACCGGTCAATCCCAGCCAGTTTACCAGCAGCAGAGACAGCCCCAGATTTAATACAGCCTCTGCAATCGCTTTATGCCTGTCATACCAGAATAAACCCATGGAATCGCGAAACGTCAGCGTCGCGTTGCGCATACCGTTGAGGAAGAAATTTACACAGAGCACAAATACCGTCACATCCGGGAATACATATTGTTTTCCGAAACTGATTTCAATAAAAGGATTCAAGAGCTCAAACAAGCAGATAAACGCAAATCCGTACATCCACTGCCCGATAAAGAAAACGGCCTCAAACACCTGCTGAACATGTCCCTCATCCTCCGTCACACCCAGATTTCCTACACTCGCCGTTATGCCCTGGTATACTTGATTCAACATCTGGCGCACAGAACCGATCAAAAGATAATAGTTGGAGTATCCGCCCACGCTGGCAAGTCCCACGAAAGCAGACAACAGCAGATTGTCGGTGTTATTGACAATCACAGCGCCGATCTTGTGCATCAACATCGCCCGGATATTAGAAAAAATTCCTTTCTTCTCCTGTTCAGAGAGAGGGGCCACATCTTTGTCCTTCAAATATGGATAACGCTTATCTGCACGCACGGAAATACATACATTGCACAAAACTGTGGTGCCTATATTGATAAGCAAAAAGAGAATAAAATCATGATAAACGACAAGCACAAAAATCTGCAAAACATCCTGCACTACCCACGACATTGTCTGATAAAAGGTACCGATATAGAGAAGCTGATGCGCATCCATCAGTGTCTTCTTGTAAATCAGCAGATAAGAACAGACCGTATTTACAAGATAAAGGATATAGATCAAGGTCAAATGTTCCACATTCTCATAGTCCTTGATAAACACGTCCATAAAGGGAATCAGCAGCGCGCCTCCCACCGCCACAATCACAGCCACCGCCCGGTAAAACTGCCGGAAAAGCTTCATCAATGATTTCTGTTTTTCCGTATCGCCCTCTGCAATTGGGCGGTAAAGCGCAAATGTAATTGCTGTCCCCACCCCCATTTCAGACAGCGAAAGCACCTGGATAATATCGACAAACAGCCCGTTCACCCCTACATAGCTCTCACTGAGCGTATGTGTGAACACAACCCTCAGCAGATAACCCATGATAATTGCCGTTAAGCGTGACAGAAGCGCCACCGTTGTATTTCGTGCGGAATATTCCGTCCTGGTTTTTGTCTCCATAAAAAGGCCCCTATTTTTTCTCAAAACTTAATTTCCCCGCCAAATTTCTAGCTCTTTTCAAAACTTGATTTCTCCGGCAGAATACACTCAAACGCATCCACCACCTGATTTTTGGCACGCATAAAATCAATCGGCTTATTGGCGTCGTTAATGCAGATAATCTTTGCTTTCTGCCTGCAAATCACTTTTGCAAGAACCGGATTGTCACTATCTACGTCAAAATACCGGAAATGCCTGGTGATATTCCTTGCCTGGAAATCTCCGGAAAGTTTTTGCCATTCTCTGGCAAGGTACTGGCTAACGTCTGCCTCATTGCGGAAGCGATGGCGGCAGGTCGCATCTAAAAGCTCCGCCTCCTTCGCCCAGAGCGTGCGGTAAGTCTCCCTGAGAAACGGAGACGGCCCATGCACCGTATAAAAACCAGTATACAGCGGAAACATAATTTCCAACATATTATATACAAAATAGAGGATGGGATAGCCAATCTTAAAATAACTCCCCGGCTGCCTTTTTATGTTTTCACGCTTGTTAAAATATTTGGATATCACCAGAGAATTATTCAAATAAATATGGGACATCACCGGATTTGCCGGATTTGCCACCACCGGCTGGAACGCCAGCATATCGCAGGGCTTCCCATGTTGAAAGAAATCTTCCGGCTTCACTTTATCTATGAGGAAAAAGTCGTCATTAAAATAGACAAACTGCTCTGCAAGCCCCTCAATCCTGTGCATATTCCATTCAATCGTATGTGAATTGAACGTCGGCAGATATTCCTGTGGGATATAATCCTCATGGCGAACAATATGCAGCCTGGGATGATTCACATCCAGCCACTCTGGCAGATGCCCCCAGGTAATAAAATGGATTTTGGCAACCCAAGGCGCAAACTTTTCCACTCCTCGAAACCAATACTTTAAATTGTCCCAATCGCGATAACGCTCCTTAGCATCATCACTGCCAGACGCCGCGTCGTATTTGCTTTTTTCCTGCCGCCATGCCTGATCTTTGCCATCAACCCAGGATATAATAAAATCAATTTTATGATCCTGCATATTCTCAATCCCTCCTTCATTATGTTATAATATCGGCAGATATTATACACAAAAATGCACTACCCATACAACAAATATCGAGGTTTATGTATGAAAAAAATATTACTTACCGCTTTCTGTATCCTTTTTACTGCCCTATCCACAGTGAGCTTGGGCGTTTACGGCTTTCAGCAATACGACTACCTTACTGTTTCCTACCAGCCCATGGACTACCCGCCGTCGAACAGGCAGCTAAACAATCCTTACCGCGGCTGGTACCATATTTACGGCTACACGCTTTCTGATAATACACCCATTGATATGGACGATATGGCAAAGACAATTGCCAAGGATGCCAATCAACTCGTACTTTTGGAAATTAACCTGCGCAACTATTCTGACTGCGAGATCAGCGCCTCAGGGCTTTCTCAGTTAGAGTCCACTCTGCTCGCCTGGCAGGACGCCGGAAAACAGCTAATACTACGCTTTCTCTATGACTGGAACGGCAAAGCAAGGCAAACCGAACCCAAAGACATTTCCATTATCAAACGCCATATGACGCAAACGGGAGCAATCGTCAATAAATACGCAGAACGCGTATATTTGATGCAGGGTATTTATGTAGGTAATTGCGGCGAGATGAACAACTCTGACTACATGTCCCTGGAAAATATGTATGAACTTGCTGCACACCTTAACTCTGTGATTGATCCCGCTATCTATCTGTCCGTGAGAACGCCGGAACATTACCGCATCATATGCCAAACGAACGAGCCCCTCTCTTTCGCAGATGCATTTTCTGGAAAGATTACTGCCAGGACCGGGCTTTTTAACGACGGCATGTTAGGCTCTGAGAGTGACCTTGGCACTTACGGGGAAAACGATTTTGTTCCCTCTGACGATTTCACTGGTAAGGGCACGCGCAGTGAAGAAATTGCTTTCCAGAATGTGCTCTGCCATTATGTGCCAAACGGCGGCGAAGTCGTCCTGGACAACGAATACAATGATTTCCCCCGGGCAGTGGCGGATTTGCGCGCCATGCACGTCTCCTACCTTGACAGCAATTATGACCTTGCCGTACTGGACAAATGGCGCAGCACAATTTACTCTGCAAATAACGATACGGACGGTTATTCCGAGGACGCATCCTCTGACAGTGTGGACGATTATTCCCAAGATTACTGCTTTGACGGAACGGACGGTTATTCCTATATTGGAGCGCATCTTGGCTATCGTTACGCGCTCGTTTCCTCTGACTGCTCTTTTGATACCTTCCGGGACGACAAAGCCAAACTGGCCATTGAGATAGCGAACAGCGGTTTTTCCGCCAGCTATCGCCCTTTTATTTCCTCCATCACAGTGCTTTGCGAAGACGGAACATTATGTGACACAATCATAGCAAATACCGATAATCGTTACTGGAGGAGCGGCGAGACTGCGTCCTTTGAAGTTCCTCTCGATATCCGCATTTACAAGGACGGAAATTATCAAATATACTACCGGCTGTGGGACCCTGCGACTAACCGCGAAATCCGGCTCGCCAACGATATGAAGCACACAAATCATGGGTATTGTTTAGGAAACTTTACCGTTGGGCACAAAGAGAAAGCGGTAAAAGACCTCACGCCTTAATATCAACGGCGCTGCATCAATTTTGCCAGCTCAATACGCCCAGCTTTACGCCGCCGTCTTCCAGATGCCCGTTGGCAAAAAGAATCGGGCGTTTATCCCTCTTTCTGTGCATTGACAGGGACACAACACACTTACATGCCGCTTCTTTGCTTTCCTGCGGCGGCTTTACCATGATTCTCTTTCCATCCTGCGGCAATTGTACCGTAATCTCCCTGGTTTCCTGCGGCAGTAAACTGCAAAGATCATCCGGCAGAGTATAGCATTGCCCCAGGAAAAGCACGAGCTCCGCCGGCTCTTTCATCGTAGAAAAGCCTGTATTCTCGATATAAATTTTGATAGCCAAGTCTTTCTTTCCTGTAAGCTCTGCTTTTCTCACGACAAAGCGATAGCCAAGATGGCATCCAATATAATCAAACATATTTTTCTGATTCCAGACGCCGGGTTCTTGGCACAAAGACTCTTTCCACTGTTGCAGACGACGCGCATCGTGCGTACTGTTTAAATAGCTGACCCCGGTGCTGCGCATCTCTTCTACTATCTCACTTTGGGAGAACTGCGAAACGTTCCCCCGTGCTTTCTCTTGGCTGGGAAATTCTCGAACTTCCAAGGACGCTTGGGGGGAAACGGACGATTCTAACGCTTCTCCCACCGCTTCACCGCCGTAGGGCACAGCCGCTGCCACCTGTCCTGTAAACTCAATTTCCTCCTCCCTGCACCACTGCCCGCGCCAGCCGGCTTCCTCTTTCTTCTGCCAGCCGTAAGTGCCAAGATGGTCCAAAGATCCGAACATCCCATCATTGAACAGACCTACCTTATCCCTGCCCGGCGCGACGCCATCATCATGCAGAATCCGCCACTGCTGCGGCGTGCGCACAGCGATGGGAATATCCCCAAGTGATTCCTGCCACGCATAAAATAACTGCCGCATCCGTCCTTCTGAGAGAAATTTAGAATCATGCATTTCCCCCCAGTTCCCGACGAGGATGCCCTGTACAAGCAGAATATGCTCCTTACAATTGCCAATAACAGGACCCAGCTGCTGCATATGCCTTATGACAGTTTTCAGAAAATCCGGCTCGCGTTCCATGCCGCGCCCATCCCTGTCATAGGAAACGCGCAGGATTACCTCTTTCCCATTTCTGCCAAAAAATTCTAAAATCTGTCTTAGGTTATCGAGCGCATCCTCTGGCATTGCGTCATCACGGAACGCGCCAATATCCACAAGTGCCAACGCGATACTCTCCTGTGCACATAAGCACCAATATAATTCTTCAAAATCCTGCTTTTCTTCGATTGCAAACGAATGAATACGGTACCAGCCGCAAGACGGATTATGCAAATATGATGTGCTCTCTGCTAACTCCGCAGCTTCAAACCGGATTTGTTTCTTCTTTCTTATAAAGCTCATTAGACAGTTTTTCCTCTGTTTCTAATTTGAATACCTTAATGCGGAATACAACCGACAAGATGGAAAAGAACATGCGGAACATGTAGATCACCGGCTTTATCCCGGAATGCATACTGAATCCTCTGGTGCGCGGATGCATGACTGCCGGAATTTCGCGTATCTGAAATCCCAAGAGCAGCATCTGCATAATCATATTGGCATCCGGGTACTTATCGTCAAAATGTCCATATTGGGAATAGTACAACACTGTTCGGCGGTTTAATCCCTGCAATCCGGTGGTAGGGTCCGCGATTTTACGCCCGGTCACCATTTTTATCATTGAACGAAACAGCCGGTAAGCGAAATTCTTAACCGCAGTCGTCTCAAAATCGGAACTGCCAGGCATGAACCTGGAAGCCAGCACAATATCAGGCGTTCTACCGCTCTCATCCTTCTTCTTGAGCTCCCGATATATTTCCGCAACATTACAGACGTCATGCTGCCCATCAGCGTCCATTTGGATCACATACTGATAATCACGGCGAATGGCATACTTATACCCAAGCTGCAACGCGCTGCCATATCCCAGGTTAAATACATGCGATACCAGCGTATGCTTCCTGTCTTTGACAACCCAATTTGTAGCGTCCTTTGATGCGTCGTTCATCACAAGCACATCCGCAAACGCCTGGATTTCCGGCTGCTCTAACTTGTCAAGCACCTTTGTAATATTCTTTTCCTCATTGTATGCCGGAATAATAATCAATACTTCCTTTTGCTCTCTCCCATACATATCCCTAAATATCCTCCTCCATAACTCAAGATTGCCCATTGCCCGCTTCCCGGCATTGGAAACGCTGCTATATCTCGCCCCTTGCCGACTCTATGTCAGTAAATCCCACAACATCTGCATCTCCTGCCCGTTTTCAAGCTGTTTTTCGGCAGCCGCCTTTGCCAAACGCTCCCTTTTCTGACGATCCTCAATCAAGGATATAATACTCTCGGAAATTCCCGCCGTAGAAAAACCGCAGAGCACACCGTCAACGCCATTTTCAATTTGTTCCCGGTTGCCATTGCAGTCTGAAGCGACAATAGCACACCCTAAAATCTGTGCTTCTTGAACAGCAATGCTTTTCCCTTCAAAACGTGTCGCGTGGACATAAATATCGCACCCCCTATAATACGGATAAGGATTATCCACCGCCCCCAGCAGTTTAAAATCCCGCTCCAGCCCCAATGCATGAATCTGCTTTTCCAAAGCCTCCCGCTGATCGCCTTCCCCGAGCACATACCAGCGCGCCCGGTAACCTGCATCTTTTATTTTTTTCATGGCAGACACCGCTATATCGTACGCTTTCTGATATGTAAGCCGCCCCACCGTCAGCAGCCGGATGCCGTCAAACGAATCCGTAAATCCACCCGGAAGGTCCGCAAGGCCTAAAATCCGCTCACGGTTGACTATATTGTGGAATACAGCCGTTTTTTCCTCCCACTCGGGGTACACGCGCAGGAAATTAGCGCGGACTTCATCAGAAACTGCAAAAATCCTGTCAAACTTTGCGTAACAATCCTGATCCATCCTCCGGGAATAACCGGCATTGCCATAATCAATATGTACAAATGCCGCTTTTTTTCTGGCTTTCACATGATCTGCCGTAAAATATGTAGCCCCGCCTTCCAGATAAGCGATCGCAAGATCATATTCCTCCTTGGGGTACTCGCCGCCGTCGGAAATCATGCGCCAGCACAACTTATCAAACTGGAACTTCTGTCTCTTTTTCATCTCAAATGCCACTGACGTTAAATAATATAATTTTCGCAGCCATCTGCCATGGCGGAAAAAACTGCGGATAACCGTCTTTTGTATATGACGCCGCCCATGCTGCGAGAGCACAGACGTATCACGGTATGTACGGTTTAGGACCTTCACATGTTCAGGCAGCTCACGCACCAATTCCCCCTGTCCCAAAACCACATAAAGCGAAATCTCATATTCTTCCTTCGGAAGCCGGCGCATCAATTCCAGCATCGCCATTTCCGCCCCCGCACGCCCCAGGGTATTGATGACAAATAAAATCTTTTTCATCTTATTCTTTTCCCTCTTTTGCCGAATTTTCCTTTAACTTCTGCAAGATAATTTCATTCTCCTGATTTAACAGCGACACATGCATGGCAAGCTCTTGATTTTTGCGTAAAAGCTGCGAGATTGCACAACTCAGATAAAAAAAACTGAATATAATAGCAAGGCTTATTAAGAGGAAAGCCGGAACGGCCTCTATGGGAATCGTCTTGCTCCAATCCGACAGCCCCGGCACTACCCCAAGCAGGATAAGCACAACGGCAAATGCACTCCAGCACAGCTCAATCCCCACAGTAATCTTCTGGTAAACAAAAGAAATAAAATCCACAACCAGAAGCGCAATCCCCTCGATAACGGTAATCAAACATAAAATCTGCGCAATCACTCCTCCTTCACCATCCTTTCCTCTCTTGCAGCTTCACGCACATCGTATACTTTAGAGGGAAGTTTCCTACCCTTCCCGTATTCAATCAGGCTCCCTGTACAAAATATATGTTCATCCAAATGTTTTTCTACCCACCGCAGTCTCAGATAGGCAACACACCAGCCAATCAGAGAACCTACAACAACACCGATACCATACCAGGACTCGGAAAGCCGGGATGCATAAATACTTATGCCCAGCGTAACCGCAACGAAAATGACGGCCGTAAACATTGCCCCTATCCAGTCGTTGTAATAATAGAGGAAAATGATTGAGGAATACATCAAAAACAATATAAAATACCCGGCCGCCAAACATGGATAAATCTGCATCACAAGCCCGGAAAACCCATACTGCGGCAGCATGACGACACAAATCAGGAAAATGCAGATAGATATAATAAACTGAATGCGTACCAGATTCATCAGCTCCGCCGCCAACTGCCGAAACATCCGCTTTTGCGCATTGCGGATATCCACGGCTCTGCCTCCGATTACCGCCTCGGAATACCCTTTATATTTTTCGCGGAAATGCATTTCCAACCGGGAAATTAAAATAACCGTCGAAGAAATATTGGTAAACATCGCCAGGCAAGTTGCCATATCATAAGATGGCGCACAGACGAAACTATTTGCCACTACCATTTTAATATCCGTTGTCCAAAATACAAAATTATGGATAAAAAGCCCCACGGTATAGAATATATCCGTCATAACCAGCGGCCACAACTTCTTAAAATAGGAAAGCACTGGCCGATATCTGCCGCTGTTCTTTTTAAAGTAACGTTTCACCATGGCAATCTCCTCACAGGCAATCAGCAGAAATCCTGCCGTGAGCGATACCAACATGGAATCCGTTACTGGAATGGAAAAGACATGCACCAGTATCAGTGACATCACAAAGGAGAACGCCATGCCAACGAAGAAAAAGATAGTAATCTTTTTGTAGTCCTTACAAATTTGTAGATACTTGATGGCGTAAAACACCAGCACGCAAGACACATACCCGCAGAACCCGGTAAACACATATAGTACGCCGACCTTTCCTATCAAAACCTCATAGATACAGAAGGGAATTCCCAGCAGGCTGCTCAAAATCACATTTAGAAACAAGCCAATGTAGAAACAAGGCATAATATCTTCGTACCGCTCCTCAAAAATCACATCCGACATATATTTTGACAGTACCGAATTAAACGGCGCCGTAGTAAGCAGGGAAAAGATAAACATATAGAGGATTGTGCAGGACATCAGCTCACGCGGCGCATAAGATACTTTGGAGAGTTCCAACGCCTGCCCCATCAGCGTAATATTACCGATAACCAGAAACATTGGCGCCACTGTCACTACCGCACTATACCCGAATCCAATTAAGTCTGATACTAAGGTATTTTTTTCAAAAATCTGATTCAGTCTTACTCCAATTCCTGCCATAATAATAACCATGCCTTTCTAGCTGCTTACATAAACTGCGGTAATTTTTAAGATTCCTTGTCATCCGTTTTTTCTATATCTGCCCAGCCATCAAACGAATCTTCTTCTATATCCGCCCAGTCTTCAAGCGAATCTTCTTCTATATCCGCCCAACTGTCAAACGGCTCATCTCCTATATCCGCCCAGTCTTCCAGTGATTCCTCTGGTTCCCGCGGCGGCTCTTCCCTTATTCCATCTGCCTCCCGCGGCGGTTCTTCCCTTATTCCATCTGTCTCCTGCGGCAGCTCTTGCCTTATTCTATCTGACGCATGCGGCAGCTCTTTCCCTGAGCTTACAAATAATCCGTCTTCAAAACCTGTGTATATTTCATCGTACGTCTTCTTCATATCCGAAATCTTATACTTGTGCATCAGGCGCCGGTAACCATTCTCGCCCATCCTCGTGCGCCGCTCAGAGTTATTGGCAAGCTCTAGGATTGCGTGGGAAATCTCTTCAATGTTCATAATATGGGTAAGGATTCCGCCTTCCCCAAAATCATCTCCCTCGCCGTACAGCAGCCCGCGGCAATTTCCCACATCTGTGGCAATCACCGGCTTATGCGCCGCATAGCTCTCCAAAATAGTCAGAGGCTGTCCCTCGCTGATACTGGTGAGAATTGTCATATCCATACGCCCCAGATAATCCTTAACATTAATTCTTCCGGTGAAGACGACGTCTTTAATCTGCATGGCCTCTACGAGCTCAAAACATTCCTCAGCATACTCTTTATCCTCGTCATACGGTCCCATAATCCACAATTTCAATTTCGGCTGCCTGGCTTTTGCATAGCCAAACGCCTGAATCATCGTCTTGACGTCCTTAATGGGCGTCACCCGCAGCACCGCGCCGATATTGATATACTTTTCATCCTCCTCCGTCTTAGGCGCCAAACGGTCAAATCCCTGGATATTGATTCCATTTGGCGTCACCACGGTCTTGCCGCCCGGGCATCCCAGCTCAATCTGTAACTCCCTGGCATGTTCGTATAGGCTGGTAACCAGATCCGCCTTATCATACGCTAACTTGGACATCTTGCGAAACTGCTCAATCCAGATATTCTTGTAAATGCCCTTCACCCACTTGGCCTTAATTAATTCCTCTTCCCGCTCCCTGGTGTAAATACCATGCTCCGATATCAGCAGCCGGCTTCCGTGAAAATAATTTGCCATGCTGCCCAGCACGCCTGCATAACCGGTCGCCACACAGTGGTATAAATCGGCTTTGGGCACATCCATCATCAGCGTATGAAACAGCGGCAGGTAAATGGAACGCATCGTCCACAGGAAATCTGAAAATACTACTTGACTGTATTTTAGATTATAGCAATCCATAACTATATGGAAAAAATCAGGTCCCATCAAGAGCTCATTCAGCGACAAATCCGGTCTGCGGAAAAATTCAAACAGCGTGGGCCAGTCAATTTCCTGATTCAGCACCAGGCTACGGAGTGCCTTATACTGCTCATTCTTCATCTTTAGGGCTCTCTTCTTCCTGTTATCACACCAATCCTCGTCTTCCAGGTACAGCTCATGCACCTCCGTTAGATTCTCTGGCAGATCATAGACAAACTTCCCCCGGAAAGAGCGGTTCGCCACAATTGTAAGCAATATGAATTCCGTTTCCGGAAATGAATTGATTAAGCTATGTATCCAGCTTGATACACCGCCCACCACATATGGATAACATCCCTCTGCAACAATGCAGACCTTCAAATAACCCGCCATTTGCACCATGCTCCTAATCACAACTTCCTGCCCTCAAGAGGCGTCCGCCTCTTCATGGGACATCAGAACTATTTGTCTTCAAAATAATAATATCTGTCGTGGGCTTCCTCTAATGTCAGCCGCACCTCCGGCTCCGTCGCAGTCACCAGGTATGCACCGTCCTCTATTTTCTCAAACTCAGCTCCCTTGGCCTGTTCTATCTTCTCCCCATGCGTTCTAAGCACAAAGCTGGCTTCTTTCTCAAAATTAGAAATGTGAAGAGAAATCACATCTCCTTCCCTCTCCTGCTGATAATCCAGGGCAAGAAACCTGCGGATACGCATATCGCTCTCAGCGAGAGTAGTCTTTTGAAACACCCTAAATCTTTTCCAATACGTGCTGGTATTGCCCGCATATTTGCGCGACAGCTTTTCCCAGGACTCCTCGTCACTGGCCGGATGTGCAATAGGGCTGATATCAACCTGAATATTAGAATATCCCAAGGCTGTCTGAATGCTCATCATGCGCAAGTCCTCGCGAAACGTATGGCTGTAGCCGTCGCAGATACCGCTCTGCCTGACAATCCCGTCCCATTGAAAAGACACAAGCTGCGCAGAATCATCGTAATCCGCCAAGACCGTCCGCACCTTAGCGAACTTCTTGCGCTTTAGCGCGTCCGCCATCTCTTCATCCGTCATGTTTCCCTGATAAAGTGACAGCACAGAATAATCCGGCACGACCTTATCTAAAAATTTAACATCCTCATCCAGCTTCCCTGAAATATCTGTTTTCCTGCCATGCGTTCCTGACAGGCCGGCTTCCACATTCTGCTCCTGAAAAAGCTTCATATAATAGACAAGCGTTTCCCCCTCCGGCTTCAAATCATCCGAATAATCCGTCTGAGGTGTAAGCATACACGTCATTTTATTAGAATTCTGCTGAGCCACGGACACCAGCCCCGGCCACACAATATCACGGTAAACCGCTTTCAGCGGCTGGCTGTAACGCTCCATCATCTTCGCCTCGTTTTCATCCGCTAAATCTGGAAAATTAAGGACCGTTAAATTCTGAGCATTGATGACCGGGTAGATATCGTATTCTTTCATCTCCAACATCATCGAACTCAAAATACCGATTCCCGCATTGTTGGAAAGATAGTCGCCATTTACGGCAAACACCATGGCATTCTGGTACTTGTTGCGCCATATAATGGCCGGCAGGTTCTGATTCTTCATAATCACATCCCCATTGGACATCATATAGTATTTTTCCATTTCCTCATCTTCCATCATCCCATGCATAAACATCTTAGCGCCGCCGGAAATGCGATACCAAGGCATCACCAGATCAAGGTCCTGTTGGGTCTTCTCCATAGTCTCATCCAAAATAAATTCCCGGATCCCCCCCAGCAGAAATCCATCCATAAGCCGAATGCCCTCAACGGTAATCTTGTCGCGGATGATCGCGTTGATTCCCACAAGTTTTCTGAGCTTGGGATTCTTGGAAACCTCCACCACATCCGGCAGATTACAGAAAATTAAATTGATTCCTAAATCTGTATACCCCGCCAGCACAGAAATATCCTTATCCATATCTAAATAAGCCGTATCTACCAGAACCGCTTCCGGCAGATTGGCCTTATCCGGCACATATTCCGCCACGGACTTACAGCTTTTGAGGTAGCTCTTCGTGTAGAGACTCCATTGCTTTACCATGCCGCCCACAGAACCATCCTCCTCATCGCCGATGTATACGACAAATCTTGCAGATTTCTTAGCATCCGACGCGGAGGGCAGATGGACAGACTGCGCCGTAAATGCACTTTCTGCCGCTTCCTCATATTCATTTTCCCCATAATTGTTCACGCGGTTCTTAATAATCTCAGGAACCTGGAACATAAACACTACCACCAGCATAATCAGCGTGATAGAAAAAAAGTTTCTGCGGGATACCATAAGAACTCCTCCAACGCTACACCGTTATTTCTCTACGTCAATGGCAAAATTGAATGGCCGGTATAAATCCTGCTCCACACAATAACAAACAAAATTGTCTGACTCATAGTATACTTTCACATCATTGGGATAGTATTTTGCGAACTCCTGCGCCCACTCATACAGCTTTGACATCTCAATCAGGCGATTCACTCCCTGGTACATAGAAATCCCCGATCCGGCCGGCAACGGCTCCTTGGCATATTTCGGAGCTATCTCCGGTTCATCGCCACGGTATGCCCTTCCGTACATAATCGGTATCTTCTCTATGAAAAAATAAACCTTTGAGGTAGGGATTGTCACCGAATGTGTCCTTCCCTTGCGCTCCACATCCTTCAGGAAGGTGTGCACCTCGTGGTGATACCCATAATCCTCTCCCATACGAAGCTCATCGTTGGCAGAACAGATTGTCCAGGTAAAATCCTTATTATCATGTAGAATATTAGTCAGGCAGAGAATCGCGTCGTTGGTCTGCAATGACTGCCGCTCGGGCGGTTCACGCAGCAGTCCTGCCTGGCTGCTGAACACAACCACTGCTGCCAGCGCTGCCAGAGAAACCGTGTGCAAAATCCATTTCTTCTTAAACCAGCCGAACAATAACTGCAAAATTCCGTCTGCACAAAGGCTCCACGCCGCCGCCAGAACATAGGCATAGAAAATGCAGGTTCTGATAGCATCCATAAGCGTCGGCAGTCCCAGCCGTGAGGAAGCCTGCAAGATGGACAACATCACCATTCCCGCAGACAGAGAGAGGCATCTCGCCGCATAATCCGTCTGCCGCACCAGGAAGAATATCAGAGACAGCGCTGCCAGCAGAGCAATCGAACCCACAAGCATCATCTGGAAAACCGGATAACTGTCCAAAATAATATAGATTCTCATAGCCTCCCAAAAAGCAGTGAACGCTGATCTCAACTTCGATATTACCCTTTGGGGAAGAGATTTCTTAGCTACAGCCACCGTATTGTTCGTGCCCTCATGATTACCGCCAGACGTAATCTCCCCTTGCAGCCCCTGTGCGTTTGTACCATTTTCTACAGTGCCGCCCGCATCGGCAGAACTGCCTTCTTCTGCTTCCTCCTCATCCTGCGCCGGTATATTCTGTATATATTCTTGATTATTCTCTCCTGAAATAACTTTCATACCCCACCCCAGGGAACCTTGCAGCGGCGTCCCCATTGCAAAAGCAATCAGCATGGGCAATATGGCAATAAGAATAGACAAAATACCGGTCAGCATGACTTTCCCCAGATATTTGGGGCGGAATAGTCGGAAAAAATACCCACAGGCAACGCCGATGCACAAAAGACCGGCGATCATCGTATCATAAAAATGTGCGGAAAGCGTCATGCCAAAACTAATAGCAAAACCGGCCAGATACCAGAAATCCGCAGTGAGTGGCTTCCTGGTCTTTGGGGGTTTTTTCGCTCTTTCCGCCTTCCGAAACCCAAAACGTTTCTTTGTTAACTCTTCTGCTGCTTCTTCCCGTACCGCCTGCTCTCGCTGTGGACGAAGCTCCGTCCTTACAATGCCATTCTCTTCAATTCTGATAATACTCTCTTCCGATAAAGGCAACAGCTCTTCCCCTGCCGCCGCATCAACTTCCACTGCCTGTATAATCCTATTCTTAGCCGCAGCAGCCGTTCCGCCTTCCTTTGCTTTCTTTACCTTCTGTTCTTTCTTAACAAAGAACGCAAACAAATAATAGATAGAGGGCAGTATAAAAATCATGCCGAATTCCTGTGGCAGCGTACTGAAAAAGCGAATATAAGTATTTTCCCCAAATACCTTGAGGAATACATACATGAACACTCCCACATACGGCGCATATTTTGATTTACAGCAATATTTCATAAACGCTAACAGAACATAATGTATCATCAAATTCTGAGAGAAACAAAAAACCCTCAGCAAGACATACGTCGGTATGGCAAAGACTTCATGCAGGTAATAAATAACACAATGAAACCCAAAGGGATAAATACCGGCAACAAACATCTTATTCCTGCTTAGATAATTCACCCAATAATTGTGTACCGGTAAGTCCGATTCGCAATAGCCAAAATATTGTACAAGATTTGTGCCATATACATAGCAAAGCCCCGCTGTCAATGCCACAATCAGCAAAATATCAATGATATTCGCGCGAATCACACGGAATAATCTGCGCAATGCCTTTTTCATGAGCTTCCAAATGGCTGTGCGGACACGCCGCATAAACAAGCGGACGCCAAACTGCCCACCGGCAAGACGTTCCAGGTAATCAAGCCCCTCCTGCACCGCCTGCAACGGTTCTTTTCGGTAAAGAACAACATAGATTGCCGCGCACGGAACAATTGTAAAGAGGATTAACGTCACACGGTTGGAGATATGCAGCAATTCCAAGACAGACACCAGATTCATCATATAAAAATTGCCGACCATCTGATACGCGATAAAGCGCTCGCAGAACCTCAATTTATGTAATTTGCGATAGAGCAGCGCCGCCGGAAATAAAAAGGTCACCACAAGATATGCCATAAGGCATCCAATCGTCTGTAAGATAGTCAAAACCTCCATTGACACTGCCATCACCTCCTAAGCATATTGCAAAATTAACGCTGAGAACACCAAACCTACATCGACATCTGTGTTAACTGAACGTACGAATTAACGCCAACGTCTCCCTGTCGATAACAATGCTGGACTGTTTTAAAGCGTCCAGCGTCTCAAAGAACTTCTCTTTCTCTTGCGCCGTAAAGTACAGCTTGAGCCTGCATGTATAGCTGGAAAGTTCTTCCGGATACTGCGCGGCTGCACGGCTGCACCACATTTCCATCATCTCAAAATCTTTAATATCCAGCAGACGCAGGCAGATCCATTCATAATACTGGCTCGTGAACCGGTAGGAGGCCTTGCGGTACAGCACTTCCCCCACTTCGGCAAATTTCTTCACCATGTTCTTCTGCTCCATCTCTGTAAAGACTTTTTGCTCCAACATATTGTTCATATAGGGAATCAGATAATATTCACAATCTGTCTGATCTTCCTCTTCTTTCTCAATCTCCCGCCAAACTTTCTGCACATTGCCACGGAAATCATTGAGTTCGTCTTGCAGCACGGACGCCGCATAATGTGAGGTCTCCGAGTCCGGGCTGTTCAACGCCAGCGAGATTGCCGCCAACGAATTATGGACGTCGCCGCGAATGACATTCAGCATCAAGCTGCGCAGGCTTTCTTTATCACTGACTGCAATCGCCTCCTCCAAGGGAGCGATATTCCTCTCGCGCTCCTCGTCCGCACGCTCGTTGGTGCGCACGCGCTCTTTGCTGAATATAACATCTTCCAGATGGACATCCTGGCGAAATATAAAACGAAACAGGAGATACCCTGCGCCAAAGAAAATCGGCCCCGCCAATGGACACAAAAGCATGACGATAAACTTCATGACGTATACAAATCTGCCGTCTTTCATGGGAAGCTCTTCATCATCCTGCGCCTCTTCTCCTTCCGCTATTTCTTCCTGCGCATTTTTCGGCTTTTCTTCGGTCCTTCTTTCTTCCTGTGCGCTCTTTGGCTTTTCTTTGCTCCCTGTTTCTTCCTGTGCGCTCTTTGGCTTTTCTTCGGTCCTTCTTTCTTCCTGTGCGGCTTCTGCCCTCTTACGCTCCGCCGCGTCTCTCCTCTCAGATCGCTTGACATGGAGCAGCCCAAACACCAGATACAGCACTGACACGGCCGCATTGCCCAAAAGGATGCAGCAGAAGATCATCTCCTTCACTGTCATATCCCCACATCCTCCCGAATCACACTCTTATAACCAGTTTTCCCAAAACGCTTAATTACAAACTCAGCGTCCTTGTTGTCGGTATTGGATAAAAGGGCGCAGAGCCGTCCATCGGACATTTTACCAATATAATCGCTCTGGCGCATAAGGCCCGCCAGCTCGCTTCCGCATTTCTCCAAATTCTTGCCTTCTATATCTATCTCTAAAATCGTACACTCCGTAAGCCCCTTATTCCTTGCCGTCAGATACGCTTTTACCAGTGATTCAAACGCTTCTGCGTCGAGCACCTTCGTCCCTTGCAGATAACGCTGCTGCTCCAGCGCGTCCAGATAGCGGTTCGCCCGCAGCACCGCATTCTGAATAAGATAGCCGATAATCACCAGCATATTCGCCTGGCTGAGCGTCATGCGTTCCCAGGGAATACCCCACACCATTAATATCAGCTGCATCTCGTCTTCCGCATAGATGGCGTCCGCCATCAAGGGATACTGCGGGTCCATGCTACGATTAATGTACACCCGCTTTTCCTTGAGCAGCCGGTACATATCCTCCATCTTCGTATACTCTATCGAATTGCCCAGCTCTCTTGCCTTGGGCGAGGTTGCCGAAAAGAGACGCGCATAGGAACGGTTCGCGATGGTGTAGATTGCCACATCTTTGCTGTCCACCAACCGCGCAAGAATCTCCGCCGCATAGAATAACACCTCTGACGGCTCGTATTGATCCAGACTGGAAGTAATCTCATAAATCTTGCCAAAACTGTCATTCTGGTTGACAAGCTGAACCTCCAGCATGTTCTTAATGCGGACATTGCTGGTGTTGATATCTTGAATATCATCTAATTGATTTACCATATACTGGACTTCATGTTTGTTCTCGTTGCGGATTGTGCGCAGACGGTCTTTCATATAACCGACCGCCAGTCCAAGGATAAATAGCTGTGCAATCCACACATATGTATTGTAATCCAACAGCACTTCTAAACTGGATCGGTTGTACATCTGCCGGAAACAGTAGCCGCCCACTGCAAGCACAGCGGAAAAAGTCGCCTGCTGCTGTCCGTAAACAATCGCAAACAACAAAACGTACAGCAGATAAAAATCCAGGTTCGCAAAATAGCGGCTCCCGACTGCCCTGTTATTTAACATAAAAAATGGGATAAAACAAATGAGATTTTCGATGAAAGGAATTAATGCGTCAAAGATGACGCGCAGCGTCTGCCGCCAGTCCCTCTTCCTGTGTCCCCTGACATCCTCCAGGTTGATAAAACTGGCGCTGTATTTCTTGATATATTTTGCCATCTTAACGACGACTTCGTCCACATGGTGGAACACTGTCAACCCAAGCTCGCCGGCAAACACGCCGTGATCTAACACTACGCGCACTAAGCTGCCTACTGTATTATCCACAATGGAGACTTCCTGCCCCATTTCTTTCTGAATCTTCTGCGCCAGCTCCATCTCATTGATTACTTCTCCTGAAGAGACATGGTAAAGTCCACGTTTGAGGCTTGGCGCAGCCGCAGCTTTATAGATTGCTTCCACAGCATCATTTACATATAATAAGGAAAATACCTTGTTGGCGTTCGCCTGGATATAGCCGGTCTCAATCGCTTCAATGCACATCTTGGCACAGGGGTTAGACTCAATGGACATTCGATTGCCGCCCATTTCTTTCTCCGGCATCAGATATAAATGGTCTAGGCGCAGGATAACTGTGTCCGTGCCCATCATCTGCTTATAATTGCGGCAGACGTCTTCTCCCTGGACAATGGCAACGCTGCGAAAACTGTATGCCGACGTCTCTTCCCTCTCATCAATATCATTGGCATAAGATTGCGAATATACTTCCTGCGAGGAGAGATAAATAAAACGCCCTCCTTTAAGCATAGAAAAGGAGGTCAGGACATTCTGCAACGCAGTCTGGTAGCGCACAGCTTCCTTTCTGGGGTCGCTCCAGTCAAAATTATAATCATATACGCCCAGGAAGATCGTAACATCGGGGCGCACACTATCAAAAATCTCCTTGAGGCAATCGCTCTCATAGGGGAAACGGTATTTCTCATAGGCATTCTTGTAGCTGCCGACCTGATTCTTATTCCCCGTCAGCACATAGCAGCGATGCCCTTCCTTATTCAGCTTATTAATCATCGTTCGCATCAATTCATTGTCACTGCCGACCAATAATACTTCCATGACTGCCTCACTTAACTCCTATTGATACTCCTACAGCTTCAAGCCCCGCAAGAAACTGCATTACATCCTCTTTTACTGTTTCCATATCTATTCCATACTGTCTTGCCAAATCCTCCGCTATCGCCACTGCATCAAGTCCCTGGCTGGCAAGTTCCCATATCTTGGCGCCGCTCTCGTTGAGTTCGATCGGCTCTATATAATTATCTCCCGGCTGTTCCATATCGAGCAGCCAGTAACTTCCTGCCGCTTTCCTGATTCTGTATCTGACACTCACTGATCCAACCTCACAAATAATCTATCTGCCACAGGCCTTTATAAAATGAACAGCTACCGCAGCCTTGTGACGAATAGGGCGCAGCCGCAGCCAAACAGCGGCATAGAACCGGTATGGCAGGTTTCTGACAGAAATGTGCTTCCCCTTACGGATAAAACCAACCAGAATACCGCGCATCTGTTCCGGGCGCAGGGGGCCTTCAATTTGCGTCTGATTATCTCCCACCATATAAAACCCTTCCTGACGGACACGCCAAATGCGGTGGAGTACAAGAATACTGCCGTCTCGCCGATAGAGAACGACATCTCCACGTTTCAGCCTCCTGCCTTCCAACGGCGCCACTATCACACTGTCCCTGTCAGGCACAAGCATCGGGTACATGCTGTAACCATTAATGACTGTCTGAACCGTATTCCCATTCCTCAACAACTGCTCTATATCTGCTTTCGATTCCATCCTTACATCCTGTAACCGTTTCGTTTCTTAAATAATAATATCATTATAGCACTTTTTATATAAAAATGCTATAATGACATTACATTTACAGGCAATGAAAGGAACTAATATGTTAAAGTTGAACAACGGATATCTGCTTCACAAAATTGCCGGTATCCCATTTCTTCTCCCCTATGGACAAAAAATTGTCGATAACAAACACAGCATCCGGCTAAATGATTCAGGATTGCTGTTATACCGTACATTAACGCAGGGGGCCGATGAAGACATGCTGCTTCAAGTATTAATTTCCCATTACCAGGCACAAGCCACGGATATTCCCGCTCTGAAAGAGGACGTCAAACATTTTCTTCTCCAATTGGAAGGAGCGGGGATTCTTTCGCGTCCACAAAATTTCCCAGCGGATAATGCGGATTTCTTTTTTCAGATTGGCCCTGCCGTAATGGCATACTGCGGTCCCAAGGAGCTGCTCATGCCATCTCTATTTGACTTCTCCTGTGAGAATGCTTCCGCAGACCTGACAGTCAGTATTATCCCCTGCGGCGCAGACGAAACCGACAACGGTGAGTTGTTAATCCGCACAAATGAGATGGTTATCTGTAAAACCAATAGTTGTTATCGTTTCTTATATCCCGCAGATTATGGCATTACAGAAATGCATGTTTCTTTGAACGGCGGGAACGCCGCCCTCTTCTGCCCAAAGCCATACGGCAGCGGCTTGCCCGAAAAAGTCTTTCACGCCCTTCGCTTTGCCTATCTTATCTGCGCACAGCGCTTGGGAGCATTTGCCCTTCACTCAGCCTCCATTTTATACCGGGAGAAAGCATGGCTATTCTCAGGTTCTTCCGGCGCCGGCAAGTCCACGCACACTTTGCTCTGGAACCGCCGCTATCAGACGCCATTCCTAAACGGTGATTTAAACCTATTGGGTTTTGAAGGGGACACCCCAGTCGTGTATGGTATTCCATGGTGCGGCACCTCCGGCTATTATACGACATCGACTGTTCCACTTGGAGGTATCACCTTTCTGAAACAGGCTCCTACCGACACCCTGCTGCCAATATCGGACGAAGACATTGCCCTGCGCACCATGCAGCGTCTGATATCGCCATCCTGGACAGCCGAGATGATGATGATGAACTTATCCTTTGCTGAGGATTTGCGCAAAAGAATTCCAGTTTTTCATTTGCAATGCACGAAAGAGGATTCGGCTGCCACCCTAATCAAACAGGCCATTGATGAAAACGCCGACAAAAACTTTTGACAGATTAAAACAGGCAGTGCCCACCTATATTTATGGTCACTGCCTACTTTTGTCAGCTCTATTTCTTTTGTCAGTTCTATTTCTTCTTTCACTTAATGTTCTTCTCTGTGTTCTCTTAGAATCTTTACGTCCTGGATTCCATACAGGGCCATGGAAATCATCATCACTACCATGCAAAGGCAAATCAGCATGTTCGACAGCCCGCTGGGAATATCATACCAGACTAAATGAATCAGCATCATGGCATACAGCAGAAATGTCGCTGCTTTCCCATGCCAGTCAGCGCTGAATACTTGTTTCGTCTTCCTTATTACGAGAAGCCCCATAACACCGTCAAACACTTCTTTTATCACCAGAAATATCACCGGGGCCAGCATAAACGGAAAACGCGTAAAAAGACAGAGCAGCATCGCCCCCTGCGTCAATTTATCAGCAATTGGGTCAAGAACCTTCCCCAGCGCGCTTACCATCTGAAACCGCCTTGCAATATATCCGTCCGCCATATCTGTCGCACCGGACAGCAGCAATACCAGCGCCGTCCACATATAATCTTTTTTCACGCAATAGAGCCAGACAAACAGTGGAATCAGGCACAGACGGAAAAAGGACAACATATTGGGAATTGTAAAAATCCTTTTTTCCGACGGCTTCTTCCGGGGCATCTGATTATCTGCTCCCATTTCATTTGTAACCTGCATATCTTAATCTTTCTTCCTTCCCACTAAAAAGAGCCATTGCTCCGGCAGATTATCTGTCTGCTTTTGCAACGGCTCCCCCTGATTAGTCTGTAACGTACGGCATTAAAGCGATATGTCTTGCTCTCTTAATTGCAACAGTTAAAGCCCTCTGATGCTTTGCACAATTACCGGTGATTCTTCTGGGAAGAATCTTACCTCTCTCAGAGACATATCTCTTGAGCTTGTTGGTGTCTTTATAATCAATCACATTGTCTTTGCCGCAAAATACGCAAACTTTTTTCCTTCTACGAACGCCGCCCCTTCTCTTCATGGGAGCATCGCCCTTTTCTGTCTTATTATAAGCCATTTTCTCTGCCTCCTAATCTAATTAAACGGTAATTCTTCGTCAATACCATCAGGAATATTCATAAAACCATCTCCCGCTGCTGCGCTGGGTTCAGGTCTTGCGGCCGGCTGAAAGCCACCAGATGACTGCTCACTTGCAGCCTTGCTCTCCGCAAACTCCTGATCCTCCACTACAACATCCGTAGTGTATACTTTCTGTCCTTCCTGGTTGGTGTAGCTGCCTGTCTGAATTCTTCCGGTCACAACGATCTTGATTCCCTTATGGAAATATTTCTCCGCAAACTCACCGCTTCTGCCAAATGCCACACAGTTAATAAAGTCTGCCGTCTGCTGATCGTTGTCGCGTCTGAATCTTCTATCTACTGCCAGAGTATATCTCGCAACCGCTGTCGCCTGTTCTCCCTGTGAGTAACGGACTTCTGGGTCTCTGGTCAATCTGCCCATAAGTATGACTTTGTTCATCTAATCTCCTCTTTCTATTACGCCTCATCCTGTCTAACGCATAAGAAACGGAGCACGTTGTCCTGAATACGCACGCGTTTTTCAAGCTCTGCCGGACAATCTGCTTCAGCATCAAATTTGATGAAATAATAAAAACCTTCTCTCATCTTCTGAATCT
>CAJUTD010000019.1:26770-43393 GCA_910589635.1 uncultured Lachnospiraceae bacterium
ACTCGTCCACTTCCGTAATGGTTCCGCCGAAACGTGTAATGTATCCTTTGGTCTTTTCTACAACTTCGGCTCTCGCTTCATCTTCAATCTTTGCATTAACGATGAGCGCTAATTCATATTTGTTCATGCCTTGTACCTCCTTTTGGCCTTCGGCCCCCGATTCTCACCGAGAGCAAGGATAAATTAATATATCACGAGTTAGTATATTACCATAATTGTCCTTATTTTGCAAGCGTTTTATTCAAAAATGCACGGATTGTCCCATAATATGTATCAGGATCTTTGTCCTGCGACTGCGCGTGCCCGGCGTTTTCTATAATCAGCAATTCCTTCTGTCCTGCCTGGGCCTCGTATAACTGCCGGCTCATATTCACGGAAATCATGGCGTCTTCTTCCCCATGGATAAACAGCGTAGGCGTGCTGCTCTTGGTTACGGCTTCAAGTGCCGACGCATCTTTGAGATTATACCCGCCGCGCAGCCGAAGGACCAGGCATGCGGAATCTACAAACGGAAATGACGGCAACCCAAACCATTCGCCAATTTTCTCACTGAACATAGCGTAAGCGTCCGTATAGGAACAGTCGGAAACTACCGCTTTGACGTTATTCGGAAGCGTTTCTTCGCCTGTTACCATCAACGCCGTCGCCGCTCCCATAGACTGCCCATGAAGGACAATCTCGGCATTTTCATCTTGCGAGAGAATATATTGAATCCAGAGCATGCAATCAAAATGGTCTGTCCACCCCATGCCGATAAAATCCCCTTCGCTCTCCCCCTGGCATCTGAGATCCGGCGCCAGCACCTGATAGCCTTCGCTTTGATACCAGTAAGCAAAAGGGTACAGTTCTTCTTTCCAGCCTGTGTAGCCATGGAGCAGGATGGCCCATCTGTGGTTTACCGTGTCTTTTGTCCGCCCATCTGCGCCGCCATCCGCCTGCTTTACCGCAACGGTTTCCAAAGGAAACATCTCGGCAACCAGCATAAAACCGTCTTCGCTCTGAATCGACAATTTTTGCCTTTTCGCCGTCTTCAGCCACTCTTTTGTGCCAGCCAAAGCCGCCTGTCCGTTTTCTCTGATATCCGTCGTCTGCACCTGCGCCGCATAGCTCTCGTCCGTAATCCTCGAAAATGCTTCCAGCCGCTGCATGAAGGAGGGAACCAGCGCTGCGCTGACAAGGAAATTTACTAATATGAAATAAATTGCCAGGAGAACCCCGGCTGTACCGATAACTGCATATGTTGTCTTTCTAACTTTTCTCTTTCGTCCGCCCATTGTCATTATCCCGGAAATTACAATTTACAACTGATACCTATTAGAAACCCCATGCCGCAGACAGAGCGGCAAAACCGTCTTATTTCTATGGGGTTCTGATTTGATATCTATATTGTAACATTTGTCTGTGGGGAATGCATCAGGGAAAGATTTCCAGGAAAATTATTTCCAAATGTATAATCAGGAAGACGCTGATGAAACCTTTCCCATTCGGTTACTCCTGGAGCGGAAGCCGGGAATTCTTGATATCTGCATAGCGCAGCCAATATGTATTTCTCGCATAGTGCTTAAAACTCTCATTCAATTTTTCCTGCTTCATACCTGGACCTATGATAATTTCACGAATCGGCAAATGTCCCCTGCACCATATCTTGACGCCATTTTCAAAGTCAATGGGAATGCCGTTTTGCTGTAAGATTTCCTCAAGCACACGCATAATCTCTTCCTGGTTCTTCCCCTCCCCAATATAAATATAGTCTTTATTCTCAACAAACTCACACCTTACCCTAAGTTCTTTCATTTTTTCTATCAATAGCTCTTTTGTGGTTTTCCAGATAGGGGAATACATTTTCCTTAATTGTTTACCCACAGTAATGCATTCTACTTCTTTTCCTTTCTTTTCCCCATCCCCAACCTCAATGGCAATATTAGGCAGCTTAATGTGATCTTTTTCTAGGTATTCAATCTTTTTTGCTATCGTAACCCTGTTTTCCGCCTCTGTTTTTCCAAGGCTTCCCATGTCAAATAAAATCCTGTACTCCGCCTCCTCATGAAAGCCCTCGTCTTTGATGAAAGGTATCATGCCAAAAATCATGTCTAAGCGCGAATGATCATTGTCAAAGCCATCGAGCGCCTCCCGCAAAGTCTTGTCCAGCTTTTCTTCCGCCGTGTAAAAAACCCGATAAGGCATCTCCACCAGCCGCAAATACTCATTATTAAACTTATAACGCTCCTCTTTACCATCTCCCCGGTTCTTATTGCTGTTTAAGACAGTAAAAATCTGTACATTCTCGGCCTGCTCCTCAAGGAAATCCATGCCAAAGCTGACGCCATCCTTGGCATACCCGCGCCACTGGCTCAATAAGTTTCCATCCTCGCAAAAGCAGACCATATAATACATCTGTATCCCCCGGTACATCTTTTCTTCCAGCTCTTTGCATTTTCGCCCGTCGTCCATATGCTCCTGAACGTATTCCTTTACGATCTTTCCACCTCGTTTATATTCCTCGGAATCATTGGAAAATCTGATATTTCTCGCCAGAAACACATCGCTTTCCAATATTTTCCAGGCCGTTTCCAATCCTGCATAGTGGTATAGCAATTTCCCTTTGCCTTTCGGAATACGGAAGGCCTTTTTATACTTTTGCTGCAATGCCAGCTTTTCCTTCATTGAATCTTTTCCATTATAGAACATCTTTTCTCCCCTTTTGCGCTTTTAAAATAATTGATCTAACTCCGCTTCCTCTTTTTCGTCCAGATCTTTCCCATCTGCCATATACTTTATGGTTCTCGCGATAGCTCCGCAGGACGAACACTCTGTCACGAGCGTTTTGGAGACATATCTTTGCAGTAATCTCTTGTCACCCATAAGGCTCAGCACCTGGGAACCAAATTCGCGTATAGAGGTAATAATATACACATGGGCTTCCTCGTCAAATGTCTCGTAAATTTTTCTGGCGACTTTAAATCCAATGTAATCATTGAAGCTTGCCTTATCGTATTCCTCCCTGCTCAGCGCTATATCAAGCAGGATTCCCGTCTTGATTTTCTTTTTCTTATTATCATTTATTTTTTGTCGTATATTCTTGATAATTGCGTCATCATAAAAAATATACTGCTCATCATTACGCATCCTGACTTTCTCTTTACCTCGCATCCACTCAATAACCGCTTCAGACAAGCCAAGTTTTGCCTGCAAATGTCCCTTATCTTTCATAGCTTTAATGGCTTTTTCATATCCAGCTATGATAGCATTTGCCTGTTTTTTGGAATCCTCAATCAAAATAATATTTAATTTCTCCACCGCGCTCCTCCTATTCATCCCACACAGTCAATATTGGCAATTTTACATAAAAATACTTTTTACGGTTTTCTAGCGCCGCAAAAATCTGTACTCCGTTCTCTTCTGTCAATCCGTAACAAGCATTTACTGTCCCCTTGATAGTGGCCAGCGAAATACCATCTTTTTTCCGCTCTATAGAATCTTTGATATCTTGGTCTATCTCCGCTCTCTTTTTTCCGCTCCGAAAACGGTTCTTTACTACGAGAAATCCAGCCTCTCTGTATATATACACATCCGCCGTTTCCTTCCTGCCGGAATGGCTGATTGCACTTAGAATCAATTCTGCAATCATCACGCAGATTCTGCGGTAAGACAGCCACTCCCCCGCCTCGGTCTTGCGGAGCCTTACCCGGTCTTCCAAAAGGCTCTGTGAAAAACACGCCTGCTCATTCTCATCCAATATTTTAAACTCCTCGACCATATGCAGGCTATCCAACAAGCGCTTTAGCTGTCTCCTGTAAACAGATGCAAACGACGCCCGGGACGGCTCCCTTTCGGGGTTGGAATCCGCCAGAATCTGCACATTCATCCTAGCGATATAGGAATTGATTACCATATGAAAAAGGGCACGGTATATTTCTCTGTCCTCTTCCTTTAAATCATTCCCAGAATCATGCAAATTTAAAATATAATTGTAATATTTCTGTAGATTATCCCTATCCGTATGGTCCGTTGCCCTCTGCAGCATAACTTGTTTTTTAAAAAATTCTTTTGCACTCCATTTTTGTATCATGTTATTGGAAAAGTCATGTTTCAGATGCCGGACGATCATTGCATGGAACGCCATCACTATTTTCAATGCAAACAATATTTCTACCTGATGCATATCCGCCAGAAAATCCATTTGCAAAAATATCGTATTTTCCGTCTGCCTGCTTCCGTTTCCTGTTACCTCGCCTGCAATTTGATACTTTATCATAGTCCTTCTTAAATTCATGGAATCGTCTTTTACATCAAACGGAAGCACATAAGTGTCTGCAAATAGTTTATCCAAACCCATCTGCTGCGTGCCTCTGAGATTTTCTATTTTCCCAGACGCCTGTATCCGATAGTACTGCTTTTCATCCCCTTTCTCCTCCAAAGCGCCATACAAAAGATACGTCCTTTCTGCTCCCGTAACCTTGCCGATACTTTCCAGCAGCTTCTTATAATATTCTTCCGGGTCTTTTTCTGTAACGTCACCCAAGAATTGATACAGCTCAATCAATGATTCCGCCAACACTCTTCCCTTTTCTGTAAAGCATCCTTTCTGGGAATCAAACAATCCATAGAAAAAGAGCATCTTTGTAAAATATTCATAATAGTAGGCTTCCACTATCTTGTCGACATTTTTATCCTTCTCATAATCTTTTGCCAATTCGCGTATGCCGTCATTCAATACCCTGACATTCTCAAAATATACCCTCTGAATAAAATCAGCGTCCGCATTATCATGCAAAAAAAAGCAATCCTTTGTCAAATTGCTTATATTCTTTTATTTGGACATTATCCTCATCATACTCTTCCTCAAACAAACACAGATATTCGAGAAAAACACTTTTACTTTCATCACTGCTCTGACAACACATCCTCTTTATGATACTAACGTAAAACTCACGGAATTTCTGTTTTTCCTGGCTGCTAATGGTAAAAGCGTCGACTGTCTGTAATAGGCGGACAATATTATCTTTGCGAATAATAAAGTTGGAGCCAAGATCAGATAGCCTTTTCATCAATGTCAGCAAAACGCAGTATACTTTTTCATCCCCATGTTTCCGCTCTTCCAAAAGGAGGAGGCAGAGTTTTTTAATCTGCGGGAACCCTCTCGCCTTTTTCCCTTTTATGAGTCCGGTTGTCATATATTCAATCATGCCGAGCATAATCTGAAAGATTGCTTCCCGGCTGCTCTTTAGAAAACTGATGAACGGACGTGAAAAAATCTTAATATACGATATGAGCCATTCTATCTGCTCTTCCCGTTCTTCCTCCATCAGTTCAATCATAACTTTCCCGGCTTCTTCCGTTATATTCTTTTTATGCCTTAACGCCCCTATTTTTTCATTCGCAAGGTGGGTACAAAGCATCCTGCGGTAGGCGCGCTCTTTCTCTTCCCTACCCACCGCCAGCAGAAGTTCTTCCTCCCTTTTATCTTGGATCTCCTCCGGTGACAACCGTATCATTTTATCATTCCAGAATCTATATTGTTGATTCGTCGAAGACTGATCCCTCAAATTGGTAAAATGCTGTACCAGCTTACATTCTGTGCACGCGTCCTCATGATTCCTCATAGAAGAAATGTTCAAATTGACATATGCATGGAACTGCTGCATTCTCTGCTCGCCAACGCTTCCCCGCCCGCTGTTATTTATAATATGTTGTATGCTGCTGGGCGATAGCCTGTTCAACAGTACCACAACATCGGAAAATACTTCTATCTCTATTTTATCATCTTTCGTATGGATCTGAGACTGAAATAAATTCTTAGCCCGGTGATAAGTCCTGCCGGAAACAATCGTATCATCCACAACAGGAAACCGGCATTGCTGTAATGTAAAGGAGATACGATAATATCATATACAACCCGTCCCTTCACTTCCGCCCGCTTTTTCCGCTCCTCTTTCAGCCATTCGATAATACTGCTTCGCTCCTGAACGAAATACTTTTCCATACAGAAATTGTACATATAGTGATTGCCATTGCGGATTACATGGTTATATATGAGGACATCTTTCAATTTTTGTACACGGCATAAATTTTCTGCATCTTGCTCTCTTTCATTTTGCTCCAGCAGATCCTGTTCCGATAACCCTATCATCTGCACAGGAACTACTGACGTGCGGTTTGTTTCAATCAAAGGGGTTTCCTGCCGGAAATCCTGCGGAAAACAAAATGGGCACTTCAATGGCGAATACCATTGCGTATTTACCGACACAAAAAACTCGACGTCCGGTTCACTCTTGGGAATCAAGTCGGTTTTTATCTTTTGGCCTTTGATTTCACTCCAAAATTTCTCTTCCAGCCCCACTCTTTCAGGCCCATCGCCGGAACGGATAAGAATTAAGGCATAGTTTGCTATTATGTCTATTTGCTTGTTATCGCCGCAATGCATAGCGCTTATCTCTTCTTCCAGCGCTTCCCGCACTTTATTATGCGTAGTCAGTGTAGAATTTATAGGGATTATGATTGCAAACTGCCACTCCTCCACATGTATGGAAGATGGTTCCGCCTCCATATAGCGGAATTTACCGCCGGTTCTCTGCTCGTAAACCATATATTCTGCCTGCACGCCTTTCATCTTTTCCCTTATATTAATTACTATTTCATACAGCAGCAACTCAGAATAATTTTCATATCCGACCAGCATTAAACGCTTCCTAGGATCAAAATTCAGACGTTTGATAATGAGATTGGCAAATCTGCTGACGTAATAATTATTATGGAAAATGATTTCCGCCTCATAAAATGTTCCGATGTGGATTTTAGAGCCTGCCCGCATATGGGTAGGACTTATCCTGCACCCTAAACTATGTTTCTGAATGTCGGCATTTAAGGTCTTTCTGACATTTTCTTCAAACAACGTCCTATCTCTTTCTGGAAGTTCCAAAGTATCAAAAGGGACTAATTTTATCATCCATTTCTCTTCTACCCCTTTGTTACGGCCTCCATATTGTTCCAAAAGATACCTTAATATCCAGTCCGTCTCCCGATTAATGCCTTTTACAAGCATAATCTTGCTTGTAATTGTATACAAGCTGTGAAGATCGCTTCCTGTAATTAACAACTCCCCGCAGTCTCCTGCAAGATAAACCTGCATTTTAGCAATATACTCGGGCAGGCAGGACTTGCTGTAAAATATACCAAAGAGACGGACAATCTCAAGCATCTGGTTTTCTGCACACTCACTGAGAATACAATAAAAATCCCTATCCTTTCTTTCACTCCAATACATCCCGCACAAAAGAAGAGATTTACAAAACATCTCGCTGGAAACCTTTATGTCCTGCTGCAAAGATATCTGCATAACAAACTCATTTCCAGTTTCGTCCGCAGCGTCTTCAATCCAGCGATATATCTGTTCTGCAATATCATTAATTTGTCTTTCCTTCCTTGTCTGTGCATCTGAAACATCCTTATATTCAGAAAATTTTATGCGATTCCAAACACACGCTTCGACCTTGTATTTGGCTTCCATTTCATATTGATAATTGATATCCGGCTCCATAGAAGTCATAACCTGCCTCTGTTGGTCTAACAGCGGCAGCAAAATAAAATATTCCGTCCCTGGCAAATGATATTTTCCTGCGTCCTCGCTCTTCCACGAATCTTTGTTTACATAGACATCCGTATCTGCATCATAATCAAAGCTGCCCGAGCTGACCACCTTAAAATATCCTTTATTTGCAGATACTACCGTTGAAAAAATCTGTAGACCATAGTGATGCACCAGATTTTCCACGTTACGATTGTAATCCTCCCAAAAATCACTTACATGGCAATCCGATTTATGTTCAAAGAAATGTGAGACACACATTTCTTTCAAATTACTGTCGTTAGGCGCCTTTTTACGAAAATTATCAATCATATTTTCCTGAGATAAATCAAGTAAGCGAATTTCGTAGTAAAATTCGTGCTCGGTATCCTCAATGCCGTAATTTTCCTTCAGATACCGCTTTTTCTCCTGATTATGATGTATGCGGATATCCACAAACCCCTGGCGCTGCGTACTGTACCTTACATTCTCCATCAATTGCAATACTCCATCGGCAATATCCCAGGCATTCATCTGTACTTTTTTAATATACTCCATTTTTCTAACTTGAGATTGCTTACAATAATACATCTGCAAGCAAAAAAGATAAAATGCCAACATCGGCATTTGAGATATCTCTTGCCGAAATGCACTGCTGTCATATATATCCTCATAATATTTTTTTCTTTTTTGGGAGTTTCTCTTATATTCCTCTATAAAATTACTCCGGCACCGCTGCATAATCCGGCAATATCTGTTCTCAGCATCCCGTTTCTCGCTATGCTCTTTCAAACATTTCCGCCAAAACTGCAGCTCGCTCTCCTTGCTGTCCAGCCTTATTACCGGGCTGACTTTGGCATGGGAAAATGTCCGTTCCCCCTCGCGCGGCTCCAACTGCAAAATCTCCCACATTTGATCCCTGCCACGCAAATATTCCCCATATATTCTTTGTTCCTTATATTCTTTTTGCGTGCAAAAACCGAAAAAGAAGTCTACTGCCTTCACCCAGACTGCATACCGCACATTTTTTTCGGGATCAGATGCATATAAAAACGCATACATATTGGAAAATTTATGGAACAAGGCTTCTAAATATATGTACTCTATGGTAGCATCATCCGCTTCATGCTTTACATGAAGATAGTACTCCACCTCTTCCCCTTCTGCAACAGCACGCTCATCATAGGGCCTAAGCGTTCCTTCCATCAACCCCTTTGACGTCTGCGAAAAAATCTTTTCCGGCTTATCATTTTCTCCAGGCGCATATACAAATATCCGTCCTTCTAATTCACCGCAGCCATTCTGCCTGTAAACTGTATTTTTAAAACTATCACAAAAACGCGCAACCTCCGTATAATCTTTCGCATGGTTGCCAATATTAAATATAATTATTTTCTTCCCCATATCTGCTCCGTATCATTTGTTCATCTTTGCCTTAGTTGTCGTTGGGTTTCTTCTTTATTTCCCTCGTATTCTTTTCCACCAGCTTGCGGGCGAGCATAATCTGATGGCCGCAGCCTAAGCATTTGAGACGAAAATCCGCGCCCACGCGTAGTACCTCCCATTCGCTGCTGCCACAGGGATGTTGTTTTTTGAGGCGGACGATATCTCCTACTTCATATGGAATCGGCATTCTTTACCTCCTTCTTGCACAACGAAAATTTAAGATAATTCTTAAGACACGTTTATCTTGCCAAACAGTTCTCCAATGCTTTCTTGCAGCACGAGGCTGGCAATTGCATCCCTTGGCGTGGCAGACTTATTAACCAGTACCAATTTATCACCCTGGTAGTAGTCGATCAGGCCTGCTGCCGGATAAACGGCAAGCGACGTACCGCCGATAATCAGCATGTCGGCATTGCTAATATAATACACCGCCTCTTGAATCGTGCGGTTATCCAGGCCTTCCTCATAGAGCACCACATCCGGCTTAATTTCTCCGCCGCATTTCTCACAATGAGGGACGCCTGTGCTATGTAACATAAATTCCGCGTCATAAAGCTGGTGGCAAGACTCGCAGTAATTGCGATGGACGCTGCCGTGAAGCTCCAACACCTTTTTGCTGCCGGCAAGCTGATGGAGTCCGTCAATATTCTGGGTCACAACGGCCTTGACTTTTCCCGCCGCTTCCAACTCGGCAAGTTTTTTATGCGCCATGTTGGGCTGCGCGGTCAGACACAGCATTTTGTTGCGGTAGAAACGATAAAATTCTTCCGTATTGCGTCGGTAAAACGTGTGGCTCAGTATCGTCTCCGGCGGATAGTCATACTCTTGGTTATATAGCCCATCTACGCTGCGGAAATCTGGAATCCCACTCTCCGTGGACACTCCCGCCCCGCCAAAAAAGACGATATTGTCGGACTTCTCCACCATCTCCAAAAACTTTTGCACTTTTTCTTCCCTGCTTAGTTCTGCCATATGTATGCCTCCTCTTTCTTCTCTGCCTTAATTTTATAAACATTATCCTGCTGACGGTCCCTCTACTCTGCCAATACCCCATGCACCAGAAAGCGATACTGGCTGCCCGCAGGCGTACAAGTCATCAAAGTCACCGTGCTCTGTGCCGGCTTTGGCTCCAAGCCGGTATCGTATAGGCTTTGTCCTTTCACGTATGCCTGCCATTGGGCGTAATCCTTTTCATCATGAAACTGATACTGAAACGATTCTGTACCCAGCTTAGCGATATGGCAGGAATATATCTCGTAACGCCGCACGCCCTCCGGCGTATATATATAAAATTGGGGATTTTCCCGTAATGTCTCTTCCTCCTGAAACTCGTTGAGCCTGGCAAACATGGATTTGTCCTTCATGTTGTGCCCGTAGACAAAGGTATTAAAATCGGTAAAATCTCTGCTATTTTCCACTTCTATGAAAATACTGCCGCATTTGTTCTCTTCCTTATAAAAAGTATGCGACAAATAGTAATCATTGTCCTCTCCCTGCACAATCGGATAGCTGATATTCAGTTTCTCTATGCGAATCCAGCCCACGACATCCGGGTTTATCTTCCTCAACTTGTCAAAGTCTACAGAAAAACCCTCTTGCTGCCCATTTCCGCTATCTGCCTGATCTGCTGTCGACACTGCGTATTCCTCTATCTGTCTGTATTCGCTGTCTCCTTTGTGATACTCCCACATCAGCATACCCAGCCGAACGGCGGCATACAGGAACACGGCAAGGGCTAACAGGAATGGGATAATGAATTTCCAGTCTATGTTTTTCTTCACCTAACCGTCCCCTTAAAACCCTTCCTTCTTGCGCTGAAACCGCAGCTCCTTGCGTTTCTCCGCCGCTTTCCACTCTGCCTTCTCGCTTTCCGTTTCCAATAATATAGAAGGAACCTGCCTGGGAACTCCTTTGTCATCCACGGCAACAAGCGTCAGATAGGCGCGGTTAATAGGCTTGCGCGTGCCGCTAAAATCTTCCACATAAGTATCGACGCGTACTTCCATGGAACTATTGCCCACATAAGTCACCTTTGCAATTAATACTACCAAATCATGTTGGAAAGCTCCCCGGATAAAACGCAGATTATCTACGGACGCCGTGGTGATATTGCCACCGGAATGGCGCATCCCCACCAACCCGGCAATTTCATCAATCCACTCCATCAGCTTGCCGCCGAACAGACGCCCCGCGGCATTCAAATGCTCCGGGCGTACCTGGTAAATATGTTCTATCATCGAATCCGCTATTTTCTTCATTTCACGCTCCATGCAGACAACCTCCTGTTATTACATTCTTACCTTTTTATTAGAATATTTTGCATATCTTATTGCTTTGATGCAATCTAAAAATTACGTTTCCGTATCATTATAGCACAGACGCAGCCTCACGGTGCGCTTTATCCAAACCATCCGCCACTGCCTCTCCATCTTTCCCCAAAACAGCGCTCAACATTTCCTCTGAGTATTCGATAGCTCTTATTACTTCATCCCAGCCTGCTCCCTGTATGGCGCTGGCAAATTCATATTCCACTTCCTGATTGGGAATGAACGCCTCTCTGCGCTCAATATCATAGGCAAGATAACCAAGGTGCACCAATAAAGTTAGCACATCGTCCTTTCCCTGAAATGTTGTCATATCATTTTTGAACGTCCTGGGATTAATTTTACAGCTTTCCCCTGCCAGCATACGGATAACAGCATCTTTTAACCCGTCAAAATTCATATCAATATAAATCTTTAGAGCCTCATATGTCTCTGTCTGGGACCAATAACTATCATATCTCTGTCTCAGCATGGCACCGACTATTGACCTGGGATTATAAATATGAACCACTTTTCTAACGATGTTCCTCAAATGACAGATGCTTTGCAATTTCTAATCCCTCAAACATTTTTCCAGAATCATAGCCATACCCAAAATAAGCTGCCAGCATCTCCGCCGCCATAGATTTGTCAAACCTCCTCGGACGGCTCACACAAACATGTTGGCTTTTCATATTCAAGCCTCTCGCCACTAATAAAGTTTTCTTACTCACCGCCAATAGAGGCGGAAGTCATCTCACATCTGATATAAATATCTATTTTTCCCTCATTATACAAAAGATTTCGCTTGGGTTCAAGGAAGATTGTTTTTTAAGAATGTATTCTACTCGGGAGTTTAACACATTAAATAATCAAAAATACCCGCAAATCTTTATAACAGGTTTATTTTTTGTTAACTTTTTTGTTTTATTTTCAAGTAATATTTAGTGATACATTATTTTATAATTCAAACCATTTTTTGTTTATATAATATATTCTATTTTGCCCATTTTAAAACAGCCGCCTACCCTTTTGGGGTAAGCAGCTGCTTTCCAGATAAAAACCTATTTTAGCCTTAATTCCTCCTCAACGCCTCAATCGGGCTCAATTTCGCCGCTTTTCTCGCCGGATAGATGCCGAAAAATACACCGATTCCGCAGGAAAACAGCGTGGCTCCCAGGATGGTGCTCGCTTTAATACCAGGATGTATCACGCTTCCCATAGAGGCGCTCATTAATGCACAAGCTCCCATGGCTCCTAAAAGTCCCAGGAAAATGCCAATAATTCCACCCAAAACTGTCAAGATAGCCGCTTCTGCAAGAAACTGCAAGAGAATAGAGGATGTCTTCGCCCCCAGGGACTTGCGGATACCAATCTCACGCGTGCGCTCCGTGACGGACACCAGCATAATATTCATGACGCCAATCCCGCCAACTACCAGGGAAATCGCTGCGACACAGGAAATAAACGTGGTGACGATTGCCAACATGCTATTGAGCTCAGCAAGCATATCCTGAAAGCTCTGAATCTGGTAATAATCCTCCCCGGCGCACTGATGCCTGGTCTCCAACGTATGGATAATATCCTGCGCCACATCCTCACCGCTTGCCTCGTCATTGGAAAATACCGTGGCCGAGTAAAAAGAATCGCTTTCCCAGCCAAAATAAGCAAAGGAAGTATAAGGAACCTCCAGAGACACCGGCATTCCTTCATAAGTATAACTGACAAAACTGGTATTTTCTTTCTGCTCCGTAACCCCCACAATCCGGTAACTTCCGCTTATTCCATAGACATCCACCTCGATATCCATGCCCACCACGTCATCAGAGCCAAAAAGCCGCTTGGCGTCACTGTTGGAAATTACACAGACACGGTTTCCCTCTTCCACATCCGCCGCCGTAAAATAGGAGCCTCTCTTGATATTAAAATTCAATGATTTTTGTAAATCTTCCGTTCCTCCGCTCAAAGTAACGGAAAATTCTCCCTTTCCCGTAATGGTTGTTCCCGATGTTCCATCATTCGGCGTCGCTCCATCTACACCCGCGACATTATCCCTGATTGCTGCCAGGTCTTCCGGCGTAATCCAAGCCTCTGCATTGATTGCGTCATCACTGCAATAGACATTAATTTGTCCTGTCCCCAGGTCTTCCACTTCAGAATTCATGGCATTTGCCGTCCCATCACCCACCGCCATTACCATGATAACAGAAGATATACCAATGATAATACCCAGCATTGTCAGAAAGGAGCGTCCTTTGTTTGCCTTGATATTTTTTAATGCCATTTTGACATACTCTATCATATTACCCATCTGCGCACCTCTTCTATTCTGTTGCTGATGTTTCTTCTAATGCTGCATCGTTTCCAGACGATTCTTCTCCTGTTTCCTCTTCACTTCCAGACGATTCTTCTGTTTCGGATGGCTCTGTTACCGTTATTGCATCTCCCTCCTCATGATTTCCCGGGTCAGGAATCACAATTTCGCCCTCATCAATTCCCTGTATGATTTCCGCACATTCATCTGAGGTTACTCCGGTCGTGATGCTGCGTTTCGCTAAAACTCCATCTTTGCAAATCCAGCAAAAGGTACCGTCTTTACCGATATTGATTGCTTCCGTAGGCAGGATAAGGACATCTTTTGCTTCTGCCGCCTGAATTTCCACCTTGGCATCGACTCCCAGGAAGATATTGTCGTCCGGGTTATCAATATGTACTGTCGCCATAATGGACGCCGAGGCCACAGCCGCCTGATTTGTGCCTGCCGCGCCATCTATCGCAATGCGGCTAATCTGCTTAACGGTTCCCTGGTAAGTCTGTCCGGCAAGCGTAATTTCTGCCTTCTGTCCCTCTTTGACTTTTGCATAAACATTCTTGGAAAGTGTAACTTCCACGTTTACATCTTCAATACTCTGTAAAGTAAAAAGCTGCATCCCTTGCGTAACCGTAGCCCCCTCCACAATCTGTTTATCTGAAATTACACCGTCAAACTCGGCTGAAATTCCTTCCCTCCGCAATCAATTCCTCTATTGATTTACTCTCCAACTCTGCCAGGTTGTTATTTGTCTGCATCTGCTCCCTGGCGGCGCTGCTCATTGCCCCACTGTCGCCTTCTGCAATCGCTTTCTGGCTCTCCAAGTTACCCTTCAGCTCTGCCAGTTCTGACTGCGCCGTCTGAAGCTGCTGCTGCAAAGGCGATTCACCCGATAAGTTCGCATCTGCAGAAACAAATGCACCCTGCAAGGATTCTATCTGTTGCTGCAACGAATCCACCGCCTGCCGCTTTGCCTCATTGGCACTATTCGCATCCGTCAGTTCTTTATTCGCCTTGTTCAATGATTCCCTTGCATCCTCTAACTTCTGCGGTTCGCTTTCTGCCGCTGCAGCTGCCGCATCAAAATTTACCTGCGCTGTTTGCTGATTTGTTACGGCCTTGTCATATGCCTTCTTGGCAGATTCGGCTTCCGCTTTCGCCGTCTTTAGTTGATCCTGTAATTTGGAAAGCTGCTCATTTTTATCCTTTTCCTCCTGTTGGCGGGCTGCTTCCTGGGCACCGGCTTCCCCCGCAAGCGCACTGGTAAGGTTTGCTACTTCCTGCTCCTTGGCGTTCACCTGCGCCTGTAACTGCGCGGCTTTGCTCCTTGCCTGTGCCTGACGGCTTGCCGCCTTATTGGATTGGCTTACGCTGTCCTGGTAACCTAACTCGCCTGCTTTTACCGTCAACTCCGCTTTCTGGTTCTGCTGTTCTAAATCCTTGAGATTGAACGTTACGAGCTGCTCCCCTGCTCTTACAAGCTGCCCAACCGTAAAATCTGCCGATTCCACGCTCGCATTCACCGGAGAAAATATAATCTTCTGCTCTCCGCTGATAACTGTCCCATTCGTCTCTACCGTCTCCGATACATCCCCTTTCTCCACAGATATACCCTCCACTGCCATAGCCTGGGCCATCTGCTGCCCGGAGCTTGCCGCATTGTTTATCACTACTATTACAATTATCAACAACACAATTGCCGCGGGGATCACAATTTTCCATACCTTTTTCTTTTTCATCGCCAATGCCTCCTGATTTTTTATCTGCTTTTTTGGGTTTTTATTTTGAAGAGTTTCGCTTACCATATGCGTTTTTCCCTATGTATTAACATAATCTTCCACAATCTTGCCATCGAGGATACGGACAACCCGCTTCGCCTGCTCTGCAATGTCGTTATCGTGTGTGATTAAGATTACGCTGTGCCCCGCTTCGTGGAGCCCCTTTAAAATCTCCATAATTTCCTGCGTAGAGGCGGAATCGAGATTACCGGTAGGCTCATCTGCCAGGATTACCGGCGGCTGCGCGGCAATTGCCCGGGCAATCGCAACTCTCTGCTGTTGGCCGCCGGACATCTCCGACGGCTTATGTTCCATGCGCTTTTCCAGCCCTACCTGGATTAACGCCTCCTTCGCCAATTTATGCCGCTTATTTCTCGCAATTCCCCGGTAAATCAAGGGCAGTTCTACATTCTCCAACGCTGTAAGATTAGCAATCAAGTTGAACCCCTGGAAAATAAAACCAATTTCCTGGTTACGAATTTCCGACAGCTGATTATCTTTCAAAGAAGAGACGTCCCTGCCGCCCAAGTAGTATGCGCCGGACGTCGGCACATCCAAGCAGCCCAGCATATTCATCAATGTAGATTTCCCGGAACCGGAATGGCCGATAATTGCCACAAATTCACCTTTCTTTATTTCCAAATCCACATGATCCAGTGCACGGACCTCATTTTCCCCGGGATTATATATTTTACACATATCCCGGACGCTGATTAAACTATCCAATGCGTTCCTTCCTTTCCGTCATTTCACACTCATACATCATTCTCGAAATGAACTTGATACAGATTCTATGTTTTTGTTGCCTTTATCTTACGCTAAATTTCTTAAAGAACTTATAAGATTACCTTACAAGATTCTTACAATCTATAAAACGATTGTAAGACGCATTTCTCTTCAAAAGGCTTTTATTTTCCACTTTTATATCAAAAAATCCATCCGTTATCCATACTTCTCTGGGAGTATTTGCAGTAGTATTTATATAGACCTCTTTGCTTAACAAGAAAAGCACATGCCAGCGTATACCAAAGGGTATTGCTTGTGGAGCAAAGGAAAATAATATATAATAGGTGCATAACTAGTACAACGAAAATTAAGTCTTTGATATATTCACGCTGGATAATTGATTCAGATACAAGGAAGAAAAACGACGGCGTAGCGAGTGCTACGGCTAGGTTTTCTGACGCAGTAGATGAACAATTAGACAAGTGAAGATATCAG
>CAJUTD010000020.1:0-21267 GCA_910589635.1 uncultured Lachnospiraceae bacterium
GGTAATCGCGTCCTGCGCGTGAAATCTGCACTTCATCACGCTTCTTCACACCATCCGCGCCTTTCGCCTTGGTTGCCCTGCTGCTGTTGTAAATTTGAGTAACCTGATTATATGCTTCTATACGCATTCGGATCTCTCCCTTCTATATTTAAAATCTTTATCTCTAATATTTTGTGCTTTATCTAATTTATTTATCGGTTGTTTCAATGGAAACTTTAGAAGTTTGGGAAAAGTTCACAATTCAAAAGAGCCGTGCTACTGCACAGCTCTTTCCACTCTTATCTATTATGCGCGAATACCCTTTTTCTTTTTCGTAATCACCAAACATACTCCTGCGAGGAACAATCCTGCGCAGAGCACATATCTTGCATCAAATTCAATACCCGTCTTCGGCGTGCCGCTCTGAACCTGTGCAGTTCCAATGTTACGAGAGGCAGAACTTCCCACTGCCCTGGAAACAGTCGTACCGCTTGTGCTCCTGGTCGTCGTGCCGGTTGTTCCGGTTGTTCCGGTTGTTCCGCCTGTTCCACCGCCGTTATCTTTTTTAGGATCATCTTTTTTTCCACCATCGCCACCGCCATCGTCGCCACCGCCATCGTCGTCATCGCCGCCGCCATCCTTGGCTTCAAAAATATATCCGTTTGCATCTGCAAAACGCTGTGCTTCGCTTCCTTTGTAACCATAAATCACATCAGGGCTCCAGGATGACTGCGAGCCAATCGAGGTAACGCTCTTAGGAATATCTACCGTGCCAATCCCGCTTCCCGAAAACGCATCGGCTTCAATTGTAGTCACTGAATTCGGAATCTCCAAGTTATACACGTAAGGACAATTGGCAAATGCCTGGGAAGATATCGTCGTCATTCCATCAGGAAGTTTTAAGCTGGACTTACCCATCGGGCAGTACAAAATCTGGGACAGACCGCTGTCATAGACCGCACCGTCGTAAGAGCTATAGCTTCCGTTTCCACTCTCCACCTTAATTTCTGTTAAATTACTGCACCCGTCAAATGCACTAAAATCTATAGAAGAAGTTCCTGCTGGAATAGAAATGCTGGAAAGGCCGGAACAATTACCAAATGCCTGGGAACCAATGCTTCCCACTGAACCAGGGATACTGACCTCACCTAGTCCGCTGCATCCAAACAATGTCAAATCCGGTATGCTGCCCATGCCACCGGAAAGGCTTACGGAGCCAAGTCCGCTGCAATCTGACAATACACCGCTTCCCATAGACGTCACGGAATCAGGAATGACGATAGACGATAAGCTTACACAACCATTAAATGCACTGCTTCCAATCTCCGATACACTGGAAGGAATTGTTACAGAACCGAGGCTTGCGCAGCCGGCAAATGCTCTTGCGCCAATAGAACCTACACCATCGGGAATTGCCACGGAACCAAGGCTTCCACAACCGTCAAACATCTCATCTGGAATAGATGAGATACCGCCAGGAAGTTCTGCATAGCCCAATGAACTACAGCCATAAAATACGCCGCTGCCAAGGCTTGCACTTCCGCCAAATACAACGCTGCTCAGCCCGCCGCAGCCGGAAAAGCTGTAAGAGCCCACACTGGTAATATTAGCTGGAATCACCACACTCGTGATGCTGCCATTACCGGCAAAAGCATAATCAGCAACCGCCGTCGCATCCCCAGGCAGCGTAATATCTCCGCCTGCCCCATTATAGCCGGTAATCATTGTTCCATCCATGACAAACTCGCTTACTTGCTCCTCAGCCATTGTCTCCAGCGCCGGACACAAGGTCAGGGCGAGTGCCACAACCAGTACTGCATTGAAACACTTGCTAAATAATTTTTTCATCTTCTTGTCCTCCTTGCATTGCCTTCCCTATTACTTCTCACATTTCTTTGCTACTAAAAACAGTCTTCCGTCTTCTGTATAATTATTACAAGTAGAAAGTGTTAATAATTTATCTCCATACGAGAGCTCTATCTTCTCGTCCATTATATTCGATTCCTTAACATTCTTCACAAAGCGATTGAATGTTTTCTTATTCCCTGCGTCAATGAAATTATAATATTTAAACTGGCCGTTCCCATTCTCGTCAACCTTAGACAGGCATACAGCTACAATCTCATATTCCGCCTTTTCATATATCGTATTAAACGTAACTTTTTTATGTTCTCTCCAAAACGATGGCTCTAAATATTGTTTGAGTCCGCCAAACATCATACCTGACTTCATATTGTGCCCATAAATAATCATATTGTCATTGGGCTCCTCCAAATTATTTCTGGAGTCAAGGAAAAGAGAACCATTGATATCTTCTTTTCCGTCAAAATCGCGATCCAGATAGAAATCGCTGCTCTCTGACACCGCCTGCATTACCGGATAATCAATTCCGGTGCCCTCCACTGTCAGCCAGCCGGCAAGGTCGGAATTCTTCTCGAACAATGCCTGATACTCCGGCAAAATCTGCGGCCCTATTTCCTGTACTGGTTCGGCAGCGTAGACCTCATTATCCACGGTCTCCGTCTCTGCTACTACAACTTCCTCCTTTTTATCCTTTTCCTCATCCTCGTCCGTACCCAGTACGTTAAGGAACTTTGCGGACAACCAGTCAGAAGCCGCGGAAATTTCCTGCTCGCTTTTCATTTTCTCTAATTCCCTGGTTTTTTGACGGTCGCTGTATTCACTGCCCAAAAAAACCAGGAAGCAGACTACTGCGCCAGCCATGCAGATAACCCCGATCACCTGTCGAGGCGATACCTGACGCAGCCTGCTCATAATCTTACTCGCAAAGGAAGTCCGAGATATTGCACGGTAGTCTTCTACTACCATGTCCGAGAGGTAAAGCAGGTAATCGTCTCCGATTACGCTGCGAAATGCAATCTTTCCCTCCCGGACCAAGGTGTATAACCTCTGTGCCACGCCCGGTTCATTGATATCCATTTTTTTGGTAATGTACTTAATCTTTTCAATATCGTCCAGCGCTTCCTGATATTTTTCTTTGGAATCAAACTGAAACTTTCCAATACAGTAGATTTTATCCATATTGATATCAACTTCCTTTCCATCCGCCGCTATTTCTTGGCAGCGACGGATTTTACTGACGAGTATTTGCTGTTATACGTCTTTGAACCAACTTTCTTACACACGCGGATCTTGTAATAATACGTCTTGCCCTTCGTTGCCTTTTTATCGGTGTAAGAAGTCTTGCTGGTTGTAGCAATCTTTGTATACTTACCTTTCTTACTGGTGCTCCGGTATACTTGATAATTCGTGGCTTTGGAAATCTTCTTCCACTTGAGCGCAACCTGTTTGGACTTTTTAGAAGAAATACTGGTTATGCTCGTAGCCTTAGGCGCCGTGCTCGCCGTAATGTTTACGAAATTGCTGTAATAATACTGTCCCTGTCTAACAAACGCCCTCACGCGGAATTTTGCTGAGGTCCCCACTTTCAGTTTGGAAACTGTTGCCTTCAAGGTGCTGTTTTTCCTCACGAAAGCCACGCGCTTATTCTTGGAATTGTAAATCTCGTAACCAGTGACTACTTTGTTCTGCTTCCAAGAGAATGTGATGCTGGAAGTCGTATAACCTGAGACTTTCACGCCTGTCACTTTCGGAACTACAATGTTATAATTTACGGTCTTCGTTCCTGTAAAATTGCCTTTTCCTTTGATGATTACACTCGCCTTGCCTGGATTCTTATTATCCACATGAGATACGGTATAATCCGTTCCACTCTTCAAGGTGACGCCGCCGCTGCTGATGCTGACGGTAGGCTTGAGCTTCTTACCGTTGTACGTCTGATCAGCAATCTTCGTCACGGTTGCCCTTCCTAAATTCTGAGGCGTAATCTTGAAATTGGCTGTCACTTTACCATTATATTTGCCGACTCCGGTTACAGTAACCGTCGCCGAACCTACATTCGTATTGCTGCTGTAGCTTACGGTATAATCCACTCCCTTTGAGAGGATTTTTCCGTGATCCTCCACAAGGACAGACGGCGTAATCGCTTTGCCTGTATAATTGTATGCGGAGGCCAATCCTTTAATCAGTGTTTCGTTTGAGAAATCTCTGGCTATCTCGAACGTCACCAGCTTCTCTCCGGTATACCACTCGCCCATTCCGGTGATGGTAATCGTAGCTGTTCCCTGTGCAATGTTGTCTGCATAGGACAAGGTGTATTCCTCACCCTCTGTCAATTTCTTGCCTGCAAAGTATACTTCAGGCACCGGTTTTACTTCACTTCCGGTATATGGCTGAGCCGGGATCTTAGGAACCTCTGCCAAATTCATCGGCCCGAGAATCCTAAACGTCGTCTGGATATTACCGCTAAAGTTGCCAATACCGACAATCGTCACACTTGCCGTTCCGATTGCTACGTTCGTGAGATAATTAAGCGTGTAATCCTTACCCAGCACTAAACGTCCTTCACTATCTGTGCCCGTATCTCCATCTATGTCTTCATCCTGACCTTCTGCCTGAGCGGCTGCCGGGCTCTGGAATCTCAAATCCACATCTGGCGTAACGCCTTTTCCGGTGTAGAGCTGGTCTTCAATATCAGCGAGAGTCATTTCTGGGTCCATGCCCTCTTCGTCACCGATATTCTTGGGCAGAATCTTGAATTCCACTCTCTTCTCACCGGCAAAGTTACCAGCTCCCTTTACAATCGCAGTTGCCGTACCGGCGTTTGTATTGTTCTCATATTCTACCACATAATCGTTTTCAGTGAGAGGAATTTTGACTTCCTCTTCTCCCTCGCCCACCGAGAGGGATACGCTCACTTTTGGCTCAATCGGCTTTCCGGTAAATGTCTGCTCTGGAATATCCTCAACCCGGAAATCTTCGGAAACATCTGGAGGTATAATACTAAACGGCACATCTCTTGTTCCGGTATAATTGCCATTTCCACGAATCGTCACATACCCGGTTCCGGCGCTCACGTTATCCCTGTAGCCGGAAATCATGTAATCTGTCTCCTCTTCGAGAAGCGTGCCATCCTTCGCCTTCACCGTAACAGTCGTGGTTGCCTCCATCCCTGTATAAGGCGCTGCCGCCGCCGTAATATCAAAATCATCATTGCTCTCATCGAGCGGCTCCGGCTCAATCGTAAACTTCTTCGTCAAAGTACCGCCGTAAGCGTTCTTACCCGTAATTATAGCAACCGGCGCATCATCGCCCGCATACTGCGTAGCGGCATTAACGTTGTTCTCATAAGTAACGTCATAGTCATTCTTTGTCAGCACTACCTCTTCCGTGCCATTCATAAAGAATACCTTAATCTCCGGTGTTCTAGCCTTACGGTTGTATACCGGATTATCTCCTACAAGCTCTGCCTGCATTCCTTCAATCGGACGCCGGATAATGTTAAACTCAAACGTCTTCTGGCCGAGGTAATTGCCGCCGTCAACAGCGCGGATAATTACACTCGCTTTGCGGCTCTCAGTAGAGATTGCCGTATTATTTGCATATCCCGCAACGGTGTAATCAACACCCGGCTCCATAAGCTGCCCATGGTTATAAACCTTAACCGTAGGCTCAATCGCCGAACCAGTGTAAATGAAAGCATTCTCGTAATCTTCGGAATTCAATGCCCCATCAAAGGTTATCGTAATATCTCCCTCATCTGTTGTCAGATTCTTAGGGATAATGTTGTAATATCTCTTAATTACTCCACGGTAGCAGCCGATTCCGCGGATAACCACCATCGGTCTCTCTTCCTCTGCCGCCGTCTCACTTGCCACATTGCGGTTGTTGCGGCTGACTTCTAAAGCCGTGCCCTGATTTGCCGCCGTGACTATTTCAAAATCTTTATCCTTCTCTAAAATGTACGGTTCTGCATCTTCCCCGCCGGACACATCCTCAAATATCATATCAGGATATACATCCACAATTCCAAAGGGCACATTGTGGTCATAATCCAGCGTCATATAGCGAAGCGGCGGATTCTCTTCATCGACAATCTCAATGCTCGCCATAATCTTAAAGATTCTCTCATACGTTCCCTTATAGTTGCTGAACTCTACCTCTGAAATAGCAATTTTTGCTTCACCGATTCTGACATTATCTACATAAGCAACGTTATAATCTTGCCCCTCTACCAGCGAAGTGTTCTGTCCCATCTTACTCCAGGTCACCTCAAGGTCATTCTTCGTATTCGACGGGTCAGCTGGATCCAGAGGGAATGTAATCGCTTCCCCAGTAAAGTCTACTTCTGGCACACGCGAATCATCATAAGTTTCCCCTTTGATGCGCAACACCGTCATCACAGTTTCCGCAGAAATCTCTCTGGGGTTAATCTTGAATTCCATCTGGAATCCACCTTTGTAATTTCCGGTATAATTGCCATCACTATCCTGAACCGCGCTTACCATGACGGTGGGCATCAGCCGCTCGCCACGTGCTCCGTCTACTCCCTCGGCAAAAGTATATACATTCTTATTGTTGACCGCTGAGATTGTGTAGTCAGTGCCTACACCCAGGTTTAGCTCATTACATGCAATCACAAGCTCCGGTATAATATCCAAACCGGTATACTCATAACCTTCCTCGATAAGTCCCGTCACATTAAGCGCCGGATCTTTCTCATTCCCTTCCGTCTCAATTGCGTTTGTGAGGTCTCTCTGACGAATCTCAAATTCCTGAGATTTGGCGTCACCGCTCTGTGCATAGTTGCCGACTATCGTGTTTCCATCCTCCGACATCACCGGAGAGATGATTACTCTCGCTTTGGAACCGCTCTTCACGGTAGCATCTGTATTGTTCTCATAAGTTACTGCATAGTCAACGCCAGCTGTAAGGGTTTCCTTCACGCCATTATCATAGGTATAGGTTACTGTAGGCTCCGGTGTATTGCCCGCTGGTGAATAATCACAGTCAGCCACTGTCATCTCCGTCCTGTCTGATGATAAATCTCCGCGGATACGGAAAGTCTTTGTGATCGTTCCGCCAAAGTTGCCGGTACCATTGATTGTAATTGTTGCCTCGCCAATCTTCGTATTATCTTTATAGGAAATTGTATACTCCGTTCCGAAATCAAGTTCCCGGTTTCCTACCACAGAACCGTCCAAACCTTTTGCTGTATATTCCACCCGCAGGTTAGACATAATCACTGCATTTTCCAGCATCTCGGCATTGACATCATTCCCTGCAATTACTGCGTCAAGAATAACGTCCTCGATTCCCTGAACAACGACATTCCCCGCCGCTTCGCCTTTGCCGAGGTCATATGGCGTTATATCAAATTCAATCCTGTGTTCTCCTTCGTAATTGACGTCATCACCCTTAATCGTAAGGCTTCCCTTGCCAATCTTATTGTTATCGCCATACTCAACATAGTAATGCAAATCCTGTGTCAAAGCATTGCCGTTATGGGTAATCTGCGGTATCGGCTGAATTCCTACCGTTGTCTCACAGAAATCATAACTGGCTTCCACGTTATTAATCACATAATTATTGGCCTGCAAATCATCCTTAGAAAGATTAAATTTGCGGATATCAAACGCCACCGGCTCTGCCGTGCCGTAATAATCTCCTTTTCCCACAATCTTTGCCGTGGCAATTCCCGCATCTGTGTTGTCGCCATTCTCACAGACAACATCATAGTCCTTGCTGGTTAAAGTCTTCCCTGCAAAAGTTACGACAGCGTTGCCTGGCACAATCGGATTACTGGTATAAACCTGTTCCGGAATCATCACAGAGGTAAACGCGCTCGGATTACCATAATCAGCAAGGTTCCCCTTAACCGTAAAGTTCACCGGCTTACTTCCGGTATAATTACCCTTTGCCCGAATCGTCGCCTGCGCTGTGCCGATAGCAGTTGCCCCAGGCTTAAATTCAAGATCATAATCAACGCCTGGCTCTAAAGCGATATCCTGCATTCCTGCCTCGGCATTTGTATAGTTGACTTCCAAAGTGAAAGTCACTTGGGCCCCAGTATAAGGATAATAATGATCATTTGCCGTTCCGGTTGTGAAATCATATACCGGATCATGATTGATATCCCTGATACTCAGCGTTCCGCTGGTAATACTCCGCGCCGTAATCGCAAAAGTCTTATTGACTTCTCCTTTATAATTACCAATACCAATAATCTTAACACTACCCGAACCCTTCTCAATATTGGGGCCATACTCCAAGGTATAATCTGTGTCTGGTGTTAAGGTCTTTGAACCATGCTTGACTGTCACAGCCGGCGTAAGCTGTTCTCCGGTATACTGGACAGAAGCTGGAACCTGTACGGAGACAACACTGTCATTCAAGTCGCGCTGGATAATCGTAAAACGCTTCTGAAACTCTCCCTGGTAATTGCCTGTTCCGACAATCTTAACTTCCGCTGCCCCAGCACCGCCGACGTCCGTATTATTCTCATATGTAACCGTATAGTCTGTGCCCTTGCGCAGCGTTCCTCTTGTACTGTGTACAACATTCACATTCGGCTCAATAGCACTGCCCGTGTAAGCAAACTCCTGGCCATCCGTAAATCCTGTAATGGTGGTATTCTGAGCTGTCAGCTTGATTGGCTCAATGTCAAACTCACACTTTGCCGTGCTGCCCTTATAATTGCCCTTACCGACTGCCCACACAGTCGCCTTGCTCGTATCCGTTGTTGCGTTTGTATTATTATTGTAACTCAAGGCGGCATCATAATCCTGCCCTGCCCTCAAAATCTGTTCCGCTGCGCCTTGCGGTTTGTATCTTATCTCTACCTCCGGCTTTTTCGGCTGGCCATTGTATTCTTTGTCTGTATAGTTGACAATAGCAATACTTATTGTCCTGGAATCGGAAAGCTCCTTCTGTTCCACATTGTAAGCTACTTCCACCGCATTACCCGTCAGCATTCCGGTACTGGTAGGAGCCACAACAATCTTATGCTGCCCAGCGGAAGTGCCGGCGTCTCCCTGCTTACGAGATATGGTGTAGTCCACACCCTCTTTGTACACGATATCCCCATTGCTGACAACAACGGCTGCCTTAACTTTATCGAACTGGTCGGTGCCGTCATACACATAGGTCGCTCCTGTCGTATCAACCATCAAACTCGAAAGCTGCGTAGCGATAATTTCATAATGTAAATCCAGGTAGCCTGTATAACACCCGATACCATGGACTGTGACTGTTGCAGTTCCCTCATTGCTATTATTGGCATAACTGCTTATCTCAAAATCTTTGCCAAGCTCTAACGTCTTGCCACTATAGTCCGGATCATGCAGTTTGATATCTGTTGCACCATCTAATTCGACAGCAGCCCCTCCCCTATATGACTGAGGGTCAATATCTTCTGCCCAGATATTTAATTTCTGATCGTAACTGCTTCCAAGGCTCTTGGTAATCTTGAAATATTGTGTTTCACTCCGAAGACCGCCGAACCTGCTTCCTTTTCCCTCAATCCAGACCTCCGCCTGTTCACCGGCATAACAGTTGTTCGCATAACGAACCGTATAGTCGTCTTGCGTCAACGCCACACCATCATATTTGACATTGCTCACCTTAGGTTCAATATCTTTTCCGGTATAAACCTTACCTCTATCGCCGCTGCCGCGGTCAACGTCAAAAGTCAATTTCTTCCCATCCAACAGAGAAATCGTAAAATCAATGGATTTCGTTCCCGTATAATTGTTCCTTCCGGTTATCTTTACCGTAGCTGTTCCAGGCCCCCTATTGTTTGAAAATACATAAGTATAATCTACGCCGGCAACCGTTGTTGAAGACATCGTCCCCACCAAATTCGTGTGGTCTTTGTTCCCACTGTCTGTCACATCCACAGGAGGCGTAACCGTCATATCGCTGCTGGAAATCTCCTGTGCCAGATCAGCTCCGCTCGGGAACGTACCCGAGTTGATATCTCTCTGCGCAATCGGAAAGGTGGTGCGTTTCCTGTCCGCCTCGTTCTTGAGATTGATTACGGTCACCCCGGCGGAACCCGCGTTCGTATTGTTGTCGTACTCCAGACGGTAATCCGTGCCCTGCCCCAACGTAGCCCCAGTCTCTTGATTTACAACTGTTACGTTTGGCGTCTTGGCGCTTCCGTCATACTCAATCGGCGAACTCCTGTCAACGGTAATCTCGCAACCGATGCTTATCAAATTATCCGCATCGTCCGCAGCACGCACAGTAAGCCCGGACAGATCTACCATCCCGGCTATCATGCAGACACTGAGCGCCAACGCCAATATTCTCTTGGTCAGATCCCTGTACATAGTTTTTCCCTCCTGCTCTTGTCTTTATCCAGTAAGCTTATATATCAATAACTATTCGGAAACGCCGTTAATTATCACGGCTTACGCCCATACGATTCCAAACAGTTCTATATTAGGATAATTAAGGTTATCATATTATTAATATTTTTTCGGCATTCAACCTGCAAAAAATAATAGCTGGACCTTTATTTCCTATATTTAACATGAACGTCATGTATTTTCCTATTTGAGTATAGCACAATTCGACAGGCAATACAATTATTTCTTGCCGGCTTCCATGTAAAAATAAGCCTCTTTATCCTTTGCAATCCATAATAGACGTCCACTCCTCTGGGAAGAATTGTTCCAGCAGCGCCTGTTGCCCGTCCTGCTCAGGAAATTCATTTTGTGCCATATCCCCCGATTCTGTAATCCCCCCTGTCAAAGCCTCTTCCTTACCTCTAGCGTTCTTGTCATAATCTTGAAGGGGTTCCTCCTCCCTGAGAATCCCCTTTTTGCGGCTGTCCTGCACAGCCGCCTTAATTGCTTCCCCCAGAAGTTCCCCGAACTGCGGATTCTTCTTACTCACCTGGGCTACCATCTGGTACGCCTGCTGGATGATATTCTGCTGTTCCGTCTTGGAGGACGCCTGCTGCAAAGAGTGTTTCAACCGCTCGCCCTGTTCATGGGCGAGCTCCGCCATCTGCGCCAGTTTCGGGTCCACACGCATCAGCAAAGCTTTCTCCTGCGGGGTTACCGACTCTCCTCTGGCAATTTTGCGGGCAATCTTTTCCGCCTTCTTAATCTCACTGCTGTTATCGTCTACTTCTTGCGGCTCTAAAATTTTCTGTAAAAATGATTTCTTTTCTTTGTCAGTCTCCACGCCGGTCACATTGCGGAGCACCTGCCCGACGTCCACTGTGACCTTTCCCACCGTGACTTTCGCGTCCATTCCTGAATTCATCTTCCATCCCTCCCGATAAACTTTCTTTTAACTAATATCGGCATAGATATCGTATTTATTTTATCATTTTCGGAAAAATCAGTGAATATCGTTCTCCGTGCCCGCTTCCTCTTGTACCGCATCCTGTTCTCCAGCTTTGCCCGCGCGAATGTACATCGCAATTCCCAGCAGCAGAATAAAAATAGAAATAATCTGTGAAGTAGAGAGGAAGCCGACTGCTCCCCGGTAATCATTGCGCAAAATTTCTATCACAAACCGCCCAATACTATAGAGAATGCAGTAGCCGGCAGCCACCTTGCCCCTTTTCGGCGCGCGCTTTGCATATGCCATCAATACAAAAGCAATCGCAAAATCTCCTATGCTGGAATAGATCTGCGTCGGAATCAGCTTCACGCCGTTGGGAGCGTATTCCGACTGCCAATACACAATGTGCAGAGGAAAATCCGTCTCCCTTCCATAGCAGCATCCGGCGAAAAAGCACCCAATACGGCCGCACCCCTGCGCAAATGCCACTGCCGGAAGCACCAAATCAAGATAACTGACAAAATCTGCCTTTTTGAGACGGCAATATACATAACTTGTCAGCACGCCTCCGATAATTCCTCCATAAACCACCCAGCCATTCTGAAAATCCCATAAAATAGAAGGATTTTTTATAATATCGGGTATGCTCACGAGATAATAGAGAAGCTTGCTGCCCAGCGAACCGCCGAGCACCGCACACCAGAAAATACCATAAAGGATGTCCCTGTCCATCCCTTTCTTTTTGGCCCTGATTTCACTGATAATAAATGCACTCAAATAGCCAAGAGCTGTCATAATGCCATATATATGCAGTGTCAGCGGGCCAAGATGTATCGTATTAATCATTTTTCATTCCTCGCTTTTCTTCCTGATCTTTCTACGATTATACGAGATTTGCGCGTTGATTGCAAGATGCATATATGGTACAATTGGTACAACCGTCTTCCATCCAACAATCAAAACTATTAATTCAAGAGGATGTCAATCAGCATCCTCTTTTTACTGAGGAGGGACGCACAGTTATGTGGATTGCAGATAAATGGAAAGATTATGAAGTACTTGACTGCTCAGAAGGCGAAAAACTGGAACGCTGGGCAGATTATATCCTTGTAAGGCCTGACCCGCAGGTCATCTGGGACACCCCCAAGACGCACGCGGGCTGGAAGAAAAAGAACGGCCACTATCACAGAAGTAACAAAGGCGGCGGCGAATGGGAGTTTTTCAATCTTCCCTCACAATGGGATGTCCATTACGGAAGCCTGAACTTCCACCTTAAGCCTTTCAGCTTCAAGCACACCGGATTGTTCCCTGAACAGGCGGTAAACTGGGACTGGTTTGGCAATAAAATCCGTCATGCCAACCGCCCCATCAAAGTATTGAATCTTTTCGCCTACACTGGCGGCGCAACGCTCGCTGCGGCAGCGGCAGGGGCAAGCGTGACCCATGTAGACGCTTCTAAGGGTATGGTAACCTGGGCAAAAGAAAATGCCGTCTCCTCCGGTCTCGGCGATGCGCCCATCCGCTGGATCGTGGACGACTGCGTGAAGTTTACAGAACGTGAAATCCGCCGCGGCAATCACTATGACGCTGTTATTATGGACCCTCCCTCTTACGGAAGAGGCCCCAAAGGAGAAATCTGGAAAATCGAGGATGCCATCTATCCTCTGGTAAAGCTCTGCGCACAGCTTTTGTCCGAGAAACCGCTGTTTTTCCTGATTAACTCTTATACAACCGGTTTGCAGCCGGCAGTACTTGCCTATATGCTGGGCGCTGCCCTGCGCAATTACAGAGGCCAAATTGATGCTCAGGAAATCGGGCTTCCCGTCACTTCCAGCCACTTAATCCTACCTTGCGGCGCAAGCGGCAGATGGGAAGCCAAATAACGGCTTCCCATCTTTTTCTTCTATATCAAAGCGGACTTATCCGCTTTGTTCCTGCCTTATTAACGGCCTTCTTCTTTTTTCTCCGGGTCCTTATAAGAGTAGGCATTAGAAATCTTAGCATTCTCGGCTGTCAATTCCACCTCTTCCCGGTAATAAGCTATTACAGGCGTTCCCACCTCAATCTTCTTATAGATCGTGTCCGCCACTTCAAGCGGCGCATTGATACAGCCATGCGAACCGCTGCTCTTATAAATTTCCCCGCCAAACTTGCCGCCACGCCAGGAGGCATCGTGAATACCCACATTGTAGGCAAACGGCATAAAATAAGTCACATCCGACTCATAATCTTCGCCCTTCAATACAGCAGGGCTGTCCTTGTATACAATCTTAAACACGCCATCGGGTGAACCATTGTTTTTGTTGATATTTCCCGTGACGACATCGCTCTCCACAACTAATTCACCATTCTCGTAATACCACATATGCTGCTTCGTGTAGTCGATCTCAACGTATGTATTCCCGATATCATCCTTGCCCTCAACGAAAGCGCGTTGGGAATAGACAGGCTCACGGCTTACCGGCTTACCGGCCTCCAAATCTGCTTTTAGCTGTTCGGCCTCTCCCGGCTTGTCGACAATCCAACCGTAATCGCCCCCACCAATTTCAACGGTATCATTGGATGACGTCTTAAATTTGCGCACATCGGCATATGTGTTATATTTGCTGGCAAGCATCTGCACATAATCTGTAATCTTGTCCTCTTTCAGAGAAACGTTAAAACCGTCTACCGTAAGAAAATCGCGGATTTGTTCTTTGCTAAGCTGCTCTTTAGAATCCTTAATCTTGTAATCAATGGTCGCATTCTCGTATTTCTCTATCCGTTCCATCGTCTCCACGATTTCCTTACTCTCACTGGTATACTCCGGGCTCACGTAATCTTCATCCGTAAGCTGTAGAGTCGTCTCCCCGGCGGATACCGCCTGTTTTACCTTCGCTAACACACTCTCAAAGATCATGCGATTCCCAGGCGTCTCTTTCTCTATATGGTAGCCGTCTTCCCCAAGCTCTATACGCGCGCTTTCGGGGTCTGTGACGTTCTCCTTCTGAAAACAATCCATGCTTTCCACTGCCTGGGAAATCAATTCTTCCTTATATTCCATGGTGATCGGAACTTCACTGTCATGCGGAGCAAAAATTGCCCCTGCCCACTGTACCGGATTCTGTGCATTCAACAATTTCTCCACGGAACCATCCGGTACATAAGAACATGCAATGTCCGCTCCATATACATGGTGTTTGCCACCGTCCCTGTCAAACACAGTCAATAGATAATCTTCTACGCCATCTCCCACCTTTTCCTCAGCTGCTGAAAGGTCCATACCACCGACCCGCCAGCCGTTAATTTTAGCACGGAAGAAGAAATGGCTGCTGAAGTAAAAGGAAATTGCAATATACAATCCTGCCAGTACTGTCAGTGTCAAAGCCACGCTTATCACGATGACTTTTTGTTTCCGTTTCTTTGTGCGTCCTCGTCTTCCCATAGGCATCCCTCAATTCTTGATGATATTTCCCTTAATCGTCCGTGGAATTCTCTTCATCCGTCTGGCTGCTGTCTTTCTATGTACTCGGATGGACGCTGACATAAATCATGAATTCTTGAAGCTCTCCCTGCTCATCAAATCTTCGTGGAAATGCCGCTGCCGATACCGGCCGCATCTCTCCGTCAATTTTCCGCAGATAAGAGAAGACAACTTTCGTCTCCCCGCTGCTAAACTGCTCCCGCAGATTCTCTGTAGAAAGCAGATGCGAAATGCGCTCGCGGTCGTTTTCCTCCACCATTTCGCGTACTACAAGCTGAATCATCTTCTCATATCTGCCAATGTGAAAATCATCCCTCAAGATTTCCGCCAGCTTCTTCTCCTCCCTCGGTCCTTTTAAAATCCTGCAACCGTCTGGTTTTAAAGATACCAGCATAATTTTATAATACTCTGGTACCCCGTACTTATCCTGATATTCCATATTGCTATACTTCCCTTTTCCAATAATACCACTTGCTCCCCAGCAAGGTAATGTATCTTTTGCAAATATTTTCTTATTCTTTTCTTAATAGTTACTGTCAACTGGTTAATGACATTCAAGTAAGGAGGACAATCCCCCGCATAAATTATAACAGTTCCGTCCAGCCCGGTAAACATAACAACTGTGCATGAAAGCAATCCAATTGCGACCGGCTCCAACGAAATAATCTAACTATATGCAGAAAAATCTGCTTGATTACATTACCATTTTAATCTTCCAACAGGATAATGTTTAAAGTTCAAATGGGCATATCCTGCCCTGCGCAATGCTTTGGGAAACGTCAATTACCCGCTGGTTCTTTGAACCGCGGAATTGCAGGGAAATATCCTTCTCTCCCTGCACAAATTCCCCATCTATCAGGACATCGAGAAGCGATAACATTTCGTCCGTAACCTCGCATCTCGCCGCGCTGCCCTTCCACAGCTGCCCATCTAACAGATACCCCGTATAACACCAGATCGTCTTATGCGGATACCGCTTCCTTACCTTCTTCAGAAACGGCAGTAGCGCACGTTGATTAACCGGTTCAAACGGCTCTCCTCCCAGCACCGTCAGACCTGCAATAAAATCGGGTTCCAAAAGCCCGAGAATCTCTTCCTGCGTTTCCTCTGTAAATTCCTGTCCATAATCAAAATCCCATGTTTCCGAGTTAAAACATCCCTCGCAATGGTGGGTACATCCTGACACAAACAAAGAAACCCGCACGCCTGGCCCATTCGCTATATCTGTCTTCTTAATCTGAGCATAATTCACAGTAAAAGCATCGCCCCTTTCTTATTCGTGGAAAAGATACGATAAAGCATCTCTCTTTCCATCATCCAATATATTTACAGATGCATCACTCTCTCCTGAATTTCCTGGGTTCTTCCCTGGTTCCAGAACTGCGTCCCGATATAGCCGCATGTCCTACGCGCCACATTCATCTTACTCTCATCTTGATTCTGGCAGTTGGGACATTCCCATACCAGCTTTCCATGCTTGTCCGACACAATTTTTATTTCACCCTCATAACCGCATACTTGACAGTAATCGCTCTTAGTATTCAGCTCTCCGTACATAATATTCTCATAAATATGCTGCATAACAGTGAGAACCGCGTCGATATTACCCTGCATATTTGGCACTTCGACGTAGCTGACCGCACCTCCGGGTGAAAGTTTCTGGAACTGCGCCTCAAAAGTCAGCTTGCTGAATGCGTCAATCTCCTCTGTCACATGGATATGGTAGCTGTTGGTGATATAATTCTTATCGGTCACTCCCTCAATCACGCCAAACCTGCGCTGCAAACATTTGGCAAACTTGTATGTGGTGGACTCAAGCGGCGTACCGTAAAGACTGAAATCAATGTCACTCTCTTCCCGCCAGCGCTGACATGCCGCATTCATATGCTCCATAACTTTGAGGGCAAACGGCGTTGCTGCTGCATCCGTATGGGATTTGCCGGTCATATATCTGGTACATTCACAAAGTCCCGCATAGCCCAAAGAAATTGTTGAATATCCATGATAGAGAAGCTCATCAATAACTTCTCCCTTTTTCAGGCGCGCAAGCGCACCATACTGCCACAGTATCGGCGCCACGTCGGAAGGCGTCCCTTTCAAACGTTCATGGCGGAGCATCAATGCCCTGCGGCACAACTCAAGCCTCTCATCAAAAATACGCCAGAATTTATCCCTGTCCCCTTTAGAAGAGCAGGCGATGTCCACCAGATTGAGCGTCACGACACCCTGATTAAATCTGCCATAAAATTTCGGCTGGTTGTCTTTATCATGATATACTGTCAGAAAAGAGCGACAGCCCATGCAGGGATAGCAATAGCCCTGTTTATTTTCTTTCATGACTTTCTCTGAGATATAATCCGGCACCATACGCTTTGCGGTGCATTTTGCCGCCAGCCTGGTTAAATCCCAGTAACGGCTTCCCTCGCGTATATTGTCCTCCTCAAGCACATAAATCAGCTTAGGAAACGCCGGCGTAATATAAACGCCCTTCTCATTCTTCACGCCCTGCATGCGCTGCAACAGCATCTCTTTAATCACCAGCGCCAGGTCGTCCCTGAGCCTGCCTTCCTCAACTTCGTTCAGATACATGAACACGGTGACAAAAGGCGCCTGCCCATTCGTTGTCATCAATGTAATCACCTGATACTGGATCATCTGTACCCCACGGCGGATTTCCTCTTTGACACGCATCTCCGCCACTTCATTGACCTTTTCTTCCACTAACGGCAGCCCTGCCGCCATGTACTCCCGCCGTACCATTTTCCTCAATTTCTGCCGGCTTACCTCCACAAACGGTGCAAGATGGGAAAGTGTTATGCTCTGCCCGCCATACTGTGAACTGGCAATCTGTGCGATCGCCTGGGTTGCTACATTGCACGCCGTGGAAAAACTCTTGGGACGTTCAATCATGGTCTCGCTGATTACCGTGCCATTCTCAAGCATGTCCTCCAGGTTTACAAGGCAACAATTGTGCATGTGCTGCGCAAAGTAATCGGAATCATGAAAATGGATTTTCCCTTCTTCATGTGCCTGGACAATGTCTTCGGGCAGCAGAAAACGCCTGGTTATATCTTTGCTGACCTCTCCTGCCATATAATCCCTCTGGACACTGTTGACAATCGGATTCTTATTGGAGTTCTCCTGCTTAATCTCCTCATTGTCGCATTCAATCAGGCTCAAAATCTGCTGGTCCGTTGAGTTTGACTTGCGCACCAATGCACGTTTGTAACGGTATGTGATATATTTTCTCGCCACTTCGTACGCTTTGCAGGCCATAATCTCGTTCTCTACCATATCCTGAATCTCTTCCACATTGTATATCCGCTCCATGGACGCGCAGGTATCGGTAATATGCTGTGCAATCTCATCAATCTGTTCCTCCGACAACCTGTCGCTTTCCGCCACCTCTTGATTTGCTTTGGCAACGGCATCCACAATTTTGCTTTTGTCAAACCCCGTTTCTTTTCCGCTTCGCTTGATAATTTTCATCAAATTCTCCTTCAAAATAACTAAATATAGTATCGTTTTCTTAAGTAAGCACTATATATGCTTACCCACTATAACATTATCTTTCCCAAAAAGCAAGTTGAAATATCTAATGCACTGTTAAATTATTTCCAATTATATAATCTCCTCTTGATTCTGACACACAAAGAGATTATCATATAGATATGTGTCGTGTAGTTTTATTTTTACTTTAGGAGGCGTTACGAATGAAAATCAAGAAATTAATTACCTTCGCACTAAGCTGTCTGCTGATACTGGAAACGCCCTTTATCTCCCAGGCAGCCGAACTTTCAGAAACGGAGGCCCCAACTGTGGAGGCATCTTCCCTGGAGGATACCGATACTCAAAAGGAAATCTACTCTCAAGATGGCGTTACGATTGAACCTGAGAACAGTGCTCAAGCAGAATCTACGCAAACCACTACTAAACTCACTGTCAGTTTAAACCAGAGCGCTGCCAGCCTTACTGCCGGTTCTACCTTACAGTTAAAATCAACCGTTTCCGGTTACGATACCTCGGTTACAGACAATCAATTACAGATTTCCTGGTCATCCGACAAACAGAATATCGCTTCTGTCTCATCACAGGGACTTGTCAGTGCACACAAATCTGGTAAAGCTGTGATTACTGCCAACGCTGTACTCAAATCGGCGGGCCGCACTTATACTGCTTCTTCCTCCTGCACAGTCACTGTGGCAAATAAGATTAATTTAAATAAGAAGAAACTAACTTTATATACATGCCAAACTTCAACATTAAGTGCAACGACTGCGCCCTCCGGCACTGTAAAGTGGCACTCCTCCAACAAATCTGTCGTCACAGTCAGTCAGCAGGGGAAACTCAAGCCCAAGAAGACCGGAACGGCAACAATCACTGCCACGGCAAACGGCGTGTCGGACACCTGCAAGGTCACCATCAAAGAGCCCTCGCTGGAATTAGAACGTGATAAGAGAGCTTATGTAAAGAACCCTGTAGAGCTGCATGTCCAGGTTGCCCCGAAAGGAAACATCACATGGAAGTCCTCAGACAAAACGATCGCTGAGGTAAACGATAAGGGTAAGATAACCCCTAAGAAAAAAGGTACCGTTACCATTACGGCAACCTGCCATGGACTAAAAAAATCCTGCAAAGTTACCGTAAAAAACCCTTCCGTCAGGATGAGCACAGAAAAAGTTATTCTCTTTGCAGAAAGTGAACATGCCCTCAACGCCTCAGCGCACCCATCTTCCAAACTTACCTACCGCTCCTCCAACCCAAAAGTAGCTAAGGTATCACGAGATGGGAAAATTATAGGTGTCCGCTCCGGAACTGCTACCATCACAGCATCCGTACCTGGCGCCAAAGTTTCCTGCGAAGTAACCATACTGAGAAACAGCCATAAGCTCAGCCGCTCCTCACAGACTTTAATGAAAGGCGGCAGCACAACAATCTATATGTCCGACACCTCTGCCCAGGATAATTTTTCCTTTGAGTTGTCTAATCCCTCCATTGCCAAACTCAAGGTCGACGGAAACGCCTGCAAAATTACTGCACGCGAGATTGGAAAAACTACTTTAAACGCATATTATACTACTTACATAGACGGCCAGCCCGTTACATGCAAGCAAACTTGCAGCATTAAAGTTATCGGCGCAGGCATTGTACAGCAACAGGCAGCCGTAGCCGTCGGCGCACACAAGTCCTTAACCTTAGAACATGTCGAGAAATCCGGCGTCAAGATTACCGGCACAGAATGGACATCCTCTAATCCGAGTATCGCCTCGGTAAACCGCCATACAGGCAATGTCACCGGCTTAAAATATGGCTCGGCAAAAATTACGGCAGTCATTAGCTATTCAGACGGCACTGCCAAGGAATACATAACAAGCTTAAAGGTCTCTCAGCCGAAAGCGAACAATAAAACTACCGTTGTCTCACTGGGACATTCACAGAAAGTCGGCTTAAGCGGCCTGACTTCTTACAGCAACACAACATGGAAGCTGAAAAAGAAATCTCTGGCGTCCATTACCCCTGACGGCACTATCACGGCAGGCAAGAAAACCGGAAAGACAACGTTGACCATCAAGGCGGATGGCAAAACCATAAAACACACAATTATCGTCACCAACCCCAGCCTGAAAACTTCCAGCACTTTGCTGGCACCGAAAAAAACAACCAAAATTAAGTTATCCGGTGTATGTGCCCAGAGTAAAATTACATATCATTCCATGAAGAAATCTATTGCCACAGTGAGTAAGACGGGCGTTGTCAAAGGAAATAAATGCGGAACTGCCAAGATTTCTGTCCGGGCAGACGGCAACAGCTTTACGTTCCAGGTACAAGTAGTTCCCCAGCGTGCAATCGACGCCTGCAAAACTGGCTACAACATTATGTACAGCTCTTCCTACAGCCAGGCACGGCGCATGAGCAGCGGCTACTACGATTGCAGCTCCCTGGTATTCCGCTCCTACGGCTGTGATACCGGTCTTTTGGGCGGCATCCCCTCTTGGGCGCCGACTGCGGCAGCTATGGCATCTTATATGGAACGCACTGGAAAAGTAATTTCTTACCGGGGCCTGAATGTGTCCAAGCTGCAACCAGGAGATTTAATATTCTATAAAGCCCCCTATTCCAATGGACGGTACAAGAATATTTACCACGTCTCTATGTACTACGGCGACGGCTACCGCTTAGAAAAGCCTTTGCGTCCCTATTACCCGGAACGGAATATCGTGATGATTGCAAGACCTGTACGATAAGTTCAGAACACCCCTATAGAAAAAGTCAGACCCTTCAAATATAAATTGATAGGGTCTGACTTTTTCTATAGGGGTGTTCCCCCTCATATCACGTTTTGACATTACTTTTAAAAGACGTTATATTTTATTTGATTGCACTATTGCCTTTTGCAGCTTCAAATTCCGCCAAAATTTCTTTGCCAGGTTCTTCCCACGAGGAATGCCGGGAGCAATTCATAAATGGCAAACGCTCCGCCCAAAGGCGCAACCAGGTACTTCCATATAAATACAGTAGCGCCGCCGGCAACCATACCGGCAATTGCCCCTGGTAATGTCGTGCGCTTCCAGAACAATGCACAGATAATAACCGGACCGAAAGCTGCGCCAAATCCTGCCCAGGCAAATGATACAATGTTAAAAACAGAGCTGTTGGGGTCACGC
>CAJUTD010000020.1:21356-25607 GCA_910589635.1 uncultured Lachnospiraceae bacterium
ATTATCACACCGAGAATGGCAATCACGATAACCGTTGCCCTGGCAATCAGCATACTTGTCTTAGATGATAATTTCAGATGCAACGTATCTTGCAAAATATTCTGCGATACACTAGATGACGCCGCCAAAAGCTGCGAGTCTGCCGTCGACATGGTGCTTGCCAAAATTCCAGCCAGAATTAATCCTGCCATCAATGCCGGGAAAATTCCATATTTGGACAGTAAATCAGCAATACGGACAATGATAGTCTCTGTATCACTGCCATTGAGCAATGCAATAATCCCCTGTTTGCTGAGGGCGTTTCCTACAATACCGATAAACACCGCCATTGCCATAGCGATTACAACCCACACAGACGCCACGCGGCGGGACAGTTTCAGCTTGTTCTCATCCTCAATCGCCATAAACCTGAGCAGAATATGCGGCATTCCGAAATACCCAAATCCCCAGGCACAGGTGGAAATAATCTTGAGCAGGCCATAAGGCTGTGACGTACCGCTCTCCGCTACATAGGTACTTGTTGCAGACAGATATCCGGGTAACGCTTGTGCATTTTCCATAACCGCGCCAATTCCGCCGGCAGAAATGGTGGCAAACGCCAGCACAAACACAATCGCAATGGACATAATAATACTCTGAATGAAGTCCGTTGTGGATGCTGCAAGGAAACCGCCTGCCGCCGTATACCCCACGATAACGATTGCAGAAATAATCATTGCCGTCATATAATCTGCGCCAAACAGTGAGGAGAACAATTTTCCACAAGCTGCAAAACCAGAAGCTGTATACGGTACAAAGAATATCATAATAATCAACGCTGCAATCACTGTTAGGATGTTCTTCTTATCATGAAAACGGTTGGAAAAGAACTGGGGCAGCGTAAAGGAATTGGTAATCTGCGTATAACGGCGCAGACGTCTTGCCGTGAACAGCCAGTTTAGATATGTACCTGCCGCCAAACCTACAATCGTCCAACCAACGTCTGCTAATCCCGAAGCATACGCCAGACCGGGCAGTCCCATCAGCAGATAGCCAGACATATCCGATGCCTCCGCACTCATCGCAGTTACCAACGGTCCAAGTCTTCGTCCTCCAAGATAGAAATCTGAGGCAGATTCATTTTTCCTGGCAAAGTAAAATCCGATTGCCAACATACCCATAAGGTAAACCACGATAGTGATTAAAATGCATATGGATGCTGTACTCATAAATTTTTCTCCTTCCATAAATTAGGTCACAGGAAAAAAATACATTTCAGATATTCTTTCCTGTGACCCTAAATTATATTGCGTATTCCGATTCTTAAACTAATTCAAGAAGAACCTCTAAAGCGCCATCGCCCTTACGCTGTCCAATCTTGACGATTCTGGTGTATCCACCGTTCCGGCCTGTATATTTTGGAGCAATCTCGTCAAAGATTTTAGCTACAAGATCAACCTTCTTTGTGCTCTTCTTCTTTCCCTTGTTCTCTGCCGAAACAGATGTTACAGGGTACAATACCTTGAGCATCTGGCGTCTTGCATGTAAACGGGAAGGAAGGTCTTTCTTAATCTTCTTCTCTACTTCATCATAAACGGTAACTTTCTTGCCGTCCACAACTTCTTTGACTCTCTTGCCGTCCTTGTCCTTGCGGGGAACCTTAGCGGTCACAGTCACTTCCTCAAAGTTGTCCTTTTCTTTCACGCCCAACGCAATCAAACCTTCCGCTACTTTACGAATTTCTTTCGCTTTAGCTTCTGTGGTTACAATCTTGCCGTTGTAAAGCAATGCGGTTACCTGGTTTCTGATTAATGCTTTTCTCTGGTCAGATGTTCTGCCCAATTTTCTATATTTAGCCATTTATAAATCCTCCATTTGTGATATACCCGGCAACGCCTTTTGGCCTTACTCACCGAATATTGTTAGTTGTTCTTTTTTGCTCACTATGGAAATATCCTGGTATCAGGATATACAGGGCTTCGCCTTTTGGTCTTACAAACCCTGCCATGCTGTCCTGTCTCGGATTACTCCTCGCCAGAACAAAGCGGAACCCAAACGAACATTAGTAGTTCGTTTGGTATCACCCCTCCGAAGAATTTCATTCTTCCATGAGATAAAGTGGAACCTGAACGAACGTTAGCAGTTCGTTCAGTATCACCCTGTCTCGGATTACTCCTCGCCAGGGTTTAATTGTAATCCTAATTCTTTTAATTTTGCTAGCACTTCTTCCAATGATTTGCGGCCAAGGTTGCGGACTTTCATCATGTCTTCCGGCGTTCTGTTCGTCAACTCTTCTACGGTGTTGATTCCGGCACGCTTCAAACAATTGTAAGAACGCACGGACAATTCCAACTCGTCAATGTTCATCTCAAGGACTTTCTCTTTGGCATTGTCCTCTTTTTCAATCATGACTTCCGCTGTCTTTGCATTCTCGGACAAATCAATAAACAGATTCAAGTGCTCGCTCAGAACTTTCGCTGCCAGGCTGACTGCCTCGTCCGGCTCTAAAGTGCCGTTCGTATATACGTCCAGCGTAAGCTTGTCATAGTCTGTAATCTGCCCCACACGGGTATTTTCAATTGAAAGGTTTACACGCTCAATAGGCGTATAAATACAGTCTACTGCAATCACGCCAATGGGCACATCTTCACCTTTGTTCTTGTCAGCGCTGACGTAGCCCCTGCCTTTGGTGATTGTCAGTTCCATATAAAGCCTGGAATCTGCCCCGCCGTTTAAATGGGCAATCACCAAATCGGGATTCATAATCTCGATATCCGGATCGACCTGTATGTCTGCCGCCGTAACTACGCCTTCACCTTCAAATTCAATATAAGCAACTTTAGACTCGTTTGTTTGGCTGGTATTCTTCAAAGCCAGATTCTTGATGTTCATGATAATCTCAGTCACATCTTCCTTAATGCCTGGAATAGAGCTAAATTCGTGCAGGACACCTTCGATTTTTACCTGGCTTACTGCTGCACCCGGAAGGGAAGAGAGCATGATTCTCCTCAATGAATTCCCAAGCGTAGTGCCATAGCCTCTTTCAAGTGGTTCTACGACAAATCGGCCGTATTTTTTGTCTTCTGAAATCTGCGCAATTTCAATTTTCGGTTTTTCAAAATCGAACACTACAAAGTCCCTCCTTTTCGGATACCGTTGCTTGTCACTTATTATTTAGAATATAACTCGACGATAAGCATTTCATCGACGGGAACGTCAATTGCCTCTCTATTTGGCAATTCTTTTACGGCACCTTTCAGGTTTTCCTGGTCAACATCCAGCCATTCCGGCACCAATCTTCCGCCAGTCACCTCAAGGATATCTTTGTACCTCTGAGAACCTTTGCATTTCTCTTTGATTTCAATCGTATCTCCTGCCTTTATCAGATAAGACGGAATTGTCACCTGCTTGCCGTTTACCAGCACATGCTTATGACCGACAATCTGCCTTGCCTCTTTCCTGGTTCTTGCCAGACCCAGACGGTATACGACATTATCCAGTCTTCTTTCCAGAAGAACCATCAGGTTCTCACCGGTCATGCCTTTCATCCTGTCCGCTTTCAGATAATAGTTGTGGAAAGGCTTCTCCAATACGCCATAAATGAATTTTGCTTTCTGTTTCTCTTTCAACTGAAGACCATACTCAGACACTTTCCTGTTCGCTCTTTTTAACTGTCTGTTGGACTTTTTATCTATTCCCAAATAAATGGGGTCTAAACCAAGAGATCTGCATCTCTTGAGAACTGGAACTCTATTTACTGCCATCTTAACCTATACCTCCTAATTAGACTCTTCTGCGTTTTGGTGGACGACATCCGTTGTGAGGTACCGGAGTAACGTCTTTGATGCTGGTTACTTCAAGTCCGCATGCCTGAAGCGCACGGATTGCTGCTTCACGTCCTGAACCGGGTCCTTTTACCATAACGTCTACTGTTTTCAAACCATGGATGAGTGCTGCCTTAGTCGCAGTCTCTGCTGCCATCTGTGCAGCATACGGAGTAGATTTCCTTGAACCTCTAAAACCAAGACCGCCTGCACTTGCCCATGATAAAGCATTTCCTTCAGCATCTGTAATCGTTACAATTGTATTGTTAAAAGATGACTGAATGTGCGCCTGTCCGCGTTCAACGTTTTTCTTTACGCGCTTTTTTGTCACTTTTTTTGCAGTGTTTTTCGCCATTTCAAACTAACCTACTTTCTTCTTAAAATAATATTATCATGTTCCATTTTTAATTATTTCTGTTTACAATAAAGATAGTAAAGAACCAATCAA
>CAJUTD010000020.1:25617-42228 GCA_910589635.1 uncultured Lachnospiraceae bacterium
TTCTAAACTAACCTACTTTCTTTATTTTAATTATATTGTTACAGTTCACTGTTATTATGGTTCTGTTCGCTAAGCTCAAGCTGCGCTTATCAGCTTGCTTCCGCTAAGTTTTTCAAGGTAGTTACGCTCGACTAATACGCTGTCTTCGCCTTTCGGCTCGCCACCGCTAAGTCTCGGTAACAAAGTTCGCACTAATCTCAAGCTACGCTTAGCAGCTTGCTTTCGCTAAGTGCTCTACTTTTTCTTATTAGCAACAGTTCTCTTCGGGCCTTTTCTGGTTCTTGCATTCGTCTTTGTTTTCTGGCCGCGAACCGGAAGCCCTTTCCTGTGACGGATTCCACGATAACATCCGATTTCCTGCAATCTCTTAATATTTAAAGCGATTTCTCTTCTCAGATCACCTTCTACAGTCTGCGTCTTTTCAATCACTTCGCTAATTCTCTTTACTTCCTCGTCAGTTAAGTCCCTGACACGAGTATCGGGGTTTACTTTCGCTTCGGCAAGAATGCGGTTTGAGCTAGTTCTTCCAATACCGTAAATATAAGTCAACCCGATCTCAACACGTTTTTCTCTTGGTAAATCTACACCTGCAATACGAGCCATGTGTGTTGTACACCTCCATAAATTTTTCTTTTCTATCATTAAATAATATATAATGCTTGGCAAAATCCGCAACAAAATCTGCCTGACATCAGCCGACCATATACAGCTACGGTTGCTCGTCCTGAAATGTGTGTATACTGTCTGCCGGTCCTTGGCACTGTCTCACTCCTGTTCCCTCGGTATTAAAACAGAAATCCAGCCGTGCAAGCTGGTTATTATGAATAGCAAGAACAATCTCTGAATGTCTTGCTACAGCCGCACATAAATAATAATAATAACTACTTCCAAACAGATGGTTTTCACAAGGAAGTTCTGTTCGCTAAGCTCAAGCTGCGCTTATCAGCTTGCTTTCACTAATCTCACAGAACGGGCTTCGCACTAATCTCATGCTGCGCCTTAAGCTTGCATTCGCTAAGCGCTCTAGCCCTGTCTCTGTTTGTGTTTGGGATTCTCGCAGATTACCCGGATGCTTCCTTTTCTTTTGATAATCTTGCACTTTTCGCAAATAGGTTTTACTGATGATCTTACCTTCACAGCACTTCCTCCTTTCTGCTCTGCCCAAGCGGACATTTTAAACTGGCTTTTACGCAATTTTGCGCGCAAAAAAACTATGCTCCAAAAGCATTCAGCTAACAGTATACCATTCAACCCCAGAAAAATCAAGGCTTTTTTAATTTTTCTGAAACAATGTCACTGCCTAATATTTTTCAATTTTCTAAAACCAATATTACTGCCCAGTTCTTTGTAACCATTGCCACTGCTCATTTAATCTTAAATATGTTTGTAAGAAAAGATGCAGAGACCTGACATTTTTCCGGCTCTGCACCTTTCTATTTTACAATATAATTTCTAATACTTTATTATGGAAATTAAAATACCACAAAACATTCACTTTTTCTGCCGCACTAATTTTTCTAATCTATATAATATCCTAACAGTACAAATTCAGGTTCCCCCGTTTCTAATTTAGAGCTTATAAGGCTGCGAAAAACATTATCAAATGAAAGGTTTTTATTATTCGTCAGCACGACATACTTCGATGTTTCAACAGCCCCCTCTTCTTTGCCGGTCAATGTTAATTTGTAATTATAAACAATTCCTTCACATGTAAATGTTCCATCTTCGTTTACTGTATAACTCTGCTCCAGATTTTCTGATTCTACAAGCCCTTCGTTACTGCCTTCCGTAGAATCAACAGCAGATGAATCACTAGTACATCCCATCATCATGGCGCCTAATAAAATTCCAGTTGCCAATATAATATTAATATTTTTCTTCATCTGTATTCTCCTTTATTTCCATTATTTAAATTCTACAAGCCGACCTTCCTGAACCTTCTCACTCAGTTCTTTAATAATTTTAGAATCAACCAATAACTTTTCCGCTGCCTCTTCTATTGTATCTGTATAACAATAATAATATGCCCCTAGAATTCCTGCAACAATTGGTGATGCCACTGATGTTCCGTCTCTGTAACCATAATTGTTCCTTGGTAATGTGCTATAAATGTATTCTCCTGGCGCTGCAATGTCAACATACATAGGGCTATAATTGGAAAAGACTGAAAATTCATTTTTCTCGTTGGTACTCCCAACAGTAATTACCCGATTATCGATACAACAAGCAGGAAACCTTTTATTTTCTCTTAAATCAAGTCCAGTAATGTATTGGTCTTGAAAATTTCCAGCCGCTACGACAAAGTACATATCAGAATTATGGATAGCCTCTCTAATTGCATTCTCACTGATTTGTATTTCCTAAGATACCCATAATACCTAAACCATTATGATTTGCTGCAATTATTCCGGCACAATGGGTACCATGTTCAGCACTTGAGGAATCACTATATATTTTATTACAAATTTTGTAGGAAAACAGTAAAAAAGAAGCTGCAGCTCACGAATTTTTATTCGTTAATGCGACAGCCCCTTACTTTATAATATCATCTCTAAATTAATATCTTTTATATATGTCTCCACGATTATCTATGTCAATAACAAATACAATTAATTTTCCATTATCCACAGTATAAACAATGCGATAATTACCAACACGCAGCCTTAACAAATCATCATATCCTTTTAATTTCTTTATATCCTCACCACTTGGCAGTTGTTGTATTGCAGTTACAACACGTTTCTTTTCATTTATGGTCAGCTTGTCAATAAATTTTTTAGCCTTCTTTTTGAGGATAATTTGATACATCAACCAAGCCCCCATTCTTTTAAACATTCCTCAAGTGGTATTTCTACCTTGTCTTCATCTGGTGCATTTTCATAGTTTTTTACCATTCTTTGACAAAAGATATCGTCTGCTTCTTCATCAGCTGCCACACCCTGAACATACGCTAACACATAACCGATTTTATAATCTGGTATAACATCCAATAATTCAACTATTCTCTCTCTATTACTCATATATAACACCTCTTTCCTATTGATATATGATTTCTGTGAGTTTCCTTCTATTCAAAAGAGCATGTTTTTCAGCATCTTCTATTTTCTTAATTCAACCAAAACAGGAACGTATTTTCCAATATATTGCGTATTTATAAGTAAATGTCGCATTAACATTGATTTTACGATTCCTGCACTACCTATACTTACAACATATTGCTAATATTCATCAAACTATCTACTGTTGTTACAGCTCTTTCGGCAATAGTCTGTGAGCTCATCTTATCATTATTCTGTCTCAAAATCAAGCAGTCATAAGCATTTAAAACTATTTGAATTTTCCCTAGACTCCAATCATTTCGGCTGACTACCATTTTCTCATAATAGCAATCAATTACAATCATTTGCATAGATTTCAGGCTATTCCTCAACTCGTTTTGATACCAAATAAGCGCGTCAACATAAATGTTACACAATTTCACCTTTTTTGCTTCCCAAAAATATCCTCTTTACAAAACTACCGAAAAGAGTACAACTCTTTCCGGTAGCCTATGTGTTTCATCCTTATACAGCCTCTACTTATCCCTCCAGATAATCCTGCCTTTTGTCAGGTCATACGGGGACATCTCAATCGTCACCTTATCCCCCGGCAGGATGCGGATAAAGTTCATCCTCAGCTTTCCGCTGATATGCGCCAGAATCTGGTGCCCATTCTCCAATTCCACCTGGAACATGGCGTTTGGCAACTTTTCAACGACTTTTCCTTCTACTTCTATAACATCTGCTTTTGACATCTTATTTCCTCCTGAAACCAGTTTGTTTTTGATAAAGCTTAATCGCTCTTTTTATTTCTTCATTCCGAAAATCCTGCTGCGTAAAGACTTCTGTAATCTCTTTCGGAAGCTTCTTTATTATTTGAATATGTTTCCTGTTCTTCTTCTTCGGCTTTTCCAACAGTTTTAACCTCCCATCTGCCAAATAAACCAGATTGGCTTCTTCCTTTATAATTACATAAAGACTGTCTTTGTCATGTCCTGATCTGGAAACTGCTAACTTTATGTCCATTCTTCGCCCTCCGTAAGGCTCAGAATCTCCGGCTCACCGGATGTGATCAGAATCGTATTTTCGTAATGAGCAGACAAGGAGCCGTCCTGTGTCACCACAGTCCAGTCGTCATCCTGCCATTCCACATCAAAACGCCCTGCATTGATCATGGGTTCAATTGCCAATGTCATGCCTGCCCGCAGCCGCACGCCCCTGCTCCTCTGTGCAAAATTGGGAATTTGCGGATCTTCATGCAAATGGGTGCCAATCCCATGTCCTACCAAGTCCCGCACTACTCCGTATCCAAAGCTTTCCGCATACGCACTGATTGCATTGGAAATCTGATGCAGGTGGTTCCCCTCTAACGCATACTTTATGCCCTCAAAAAAACTTTGCCGCGTTCTTTCTATTAATAATGCAGCCTCCTTGGAAATCTCGCCGATTCCGTGGGTGCGTGCCGCATCCGAATGATAGCCCTTGTAAATCACTCCAATATCAAGGCTTACAATGTCACCCTCCCGGATGAGCCGCTTCTTAGTGGGAATTCCGTGCACGACTTCATCATTCACAGAAACACACACAGAAGCCGGGTAACCATTGTAATTCTTAAAGGAAGGGATGCATCCGTAACTTCGGATGATATCATCGCCCAGGTGGTCTATGTCCAGGGTGGACATTCCCGGCCTCAGCTCCTTTCCCAGATTTTCATGGACTTTTGCCAGGATTTTCCCTGCTGCCCTCATCAATTCAATTTCCCTGGCTGATTTTATGGATACTGACATGATTTACGCCCCCAATATTTCTACAATGGCGCCGAATACGCTCTCCATAGGCTGCGTTCCGTCTACGCTCTTTAAAATGCCCTGTTTCTGGTAATAGTCAATTAATGGCTGCGTCTGCTCATGATATACATTGAGACGTTTTTTCACAGTCTCCGGCTGGTCGTCATCCCTGAGAACTACCGGGTTGCCGCAGCGATCGCATATGCCTTCCTGCTTCGTAGGAATAGAAACAATGTGGTATGTCGCGCCGCAGTTTAAGCAGGCGCGCCTGCCGGACATACGGTTGATAATGTTGTCGTCCGGGACGTCCACATCAATTGCATAGTCCATCTTCTGATTAATCTTAGTGAGAGCTGCATCCAAGGCCTCCGCCTGTGGAATGGTTCTCGGAAAACCGTCCAATACAAATCCATTTTTGCAATCGTCCTGCGCGATACGGTCCATAACAAGATCACAAGTCAGCTCATCGGGCACCAAAAGCCCCTGATCCATATATTCTTTCGCTTTCTTTCCCAATTCTGTGCCAGCTTTAAGATTCGCACGGAAAATGTCCCCAGTAGAAATATGGGGAATCGAATATTTATCTGCAATCTGCTTTGCCTGTGTCCCTTTTCCAGCCCCGGGCGCACCCAACATGATTATTTTCATACAAACTTCCTCCTATAAATAACGTTAGTGCACCATAAGAGACGCCCTGCGGCGCCTCCCAGGCACACATACTCAGTTTCTAGTCATTCAAAAATCCTTTATAGTAGCGTACCAGCATCTGGGATTCAATCTGCTTGAGCGTCTCGATGATAACACCCACGATAATGATGATGGACGTACCGCCAAAGGACACGTTTGCGCTGAACACACCATTAAAGAAAATCGGGATAACTGCCACAATCGTAAGTCCTACCGCTCCGATAAATACGATATAATTCAAAATCTTTGCCAGATAATCACTGGTGGGCTTCCCGGGCCTGATTCCCGGAATGAAACCGCCCTGCCGCTTCATATTATTTGCAATCTCCAGCGGATTGAAGGTGATGGAGGTATAGAAGTATGCAAATGCAACAATTAAAATAATATACACTACCAAACCTATACTGTAAATGGGCTGTTCTGGGTCACACCAGTAAGACTGGGAAAGCCCATGAAGAATCTTGCTTCCGATACCGTTGCCATTGCCTTTGCCCATGATGGCTGCAATTACCACTGGGAACTGCAAAATGGACTGCGCAAAAATAATGGGAATTACGCCTGCGGTGTTGACTTTCAGCGGAATATGGCTGGACTGTCCGCCCACCTGCTTGCGTCCCTGAATCTTTTTGCTATACTGTACCGGAATCTTGCGCTCTCCATCCTGAAGGAAAATAACGAACACAACCGTCACCAAAATAACTGCCAAAATCACGAGCGCCGCAATAATGGCATTCCCCACATTGGGGGCATTCTTGATAAACTGGTTATAGAGGGTCATTAAATCTTCCGGTATTCTGGAGATAATATTGATTGTCAATACAATAGAAATACCGTTACCGACACCCTTCTCGGTGATTCTCTCACCAATCCACATCAGCTCTGCAGAACCTGCCGTCAATGTTGCAACCATCATGATAACCTGCATTGCGTCAAATTTTTCCAGATAATTGCTGCGGCCAAATCCGATTGACATAGCAATTGACTGGATCAGTGCGAGGGCAACTGTCACATAACGTGTAATCTCAGCAATCTTTTTCCTACCGTCTTCGCCATCTTTCTGCATCTCTTCCAATTTCGGAATAGCAATCGTCAAAAGCTGCATGATAATGGAAGACGTGATATACGGTGTGATGTTCAGCGCGAACACTGACATCTGCTCAAAGGAACCGCCAGTGATGGCATTGAAGAAATTGAGCCCATCAGCTCCCTGACTTGCAAACCATTCTGAGATTAAGTCCCCTTTGACACCAGGCAAGGGCAGCTGCGAGCCCAACCTGATGACGATCAGCATCAAAAAGGTATAAAATATACGACTTCTTATATCTTTAATTTTAAATGCTTTACGAAGTGTCTCCAGCATCCTTAGATCACCTCTGCTTTTCCGCCCAGAGCCTCAATCTTTTCCTTAGCACTTGCACTGAAGGCATTTACCTGTACTGTAAGTTTCTTGGTGAATTCACCGTTTCCGAGAATCTTTACGCCATCTCCGGTCTTCCTGATAATTCTGCGCTCCAATAAATCTTCCACAGTTACAACGGAATCATTGTCAAATACTTCCAATCTGTCTATATTGATAGCAATGATTTCTTTGGAATTTCTATTCGTAAAACCACGCTTAGGAATTCTTCTGTATAATGGCATCTGGCCGCCCTCGAAACCTGGCCTTGGTGAACCGGAACGAGCTTTCTGTCCCTTATGTCCCTTGCCTGCCGTCTTACCATTTCCTGAGCCGTGCCCGCGTCCCCTTCTGAAATTATCGCTGTGTTTGGAACCCTCTGCCGGTCTTAAATTCGATAAGTCCATTCTGACACCTCCTTACTTTTGTGTTAAATTTCTTCTACTTTCACTAAATGCCTGACATGACGGATCATACCCCTGATTGCCTCATTATCCGGCTGTTCTACGGAATGATTTAACTTCCTTAAGCCAAGCGCCTCTACTGTCTTGCGGTTCTTAGGAACTGCGCCGATTGTAGATTTCACAAGTGTAATTTTTAATTTCTCTGCCATTTTCCATATCCTCCTTAACCGAGTATCTCTTCCACAGATTTCCCGCGGAGTTTTGCTACCTCTTCCGGAGATTTCAGCTGGCTCAAAGCATTGATTGTAGCAAGAACTACATTCTGCTTGTTGTTAGAGCCCAAAGATTTGGTACGGATATTCTTGATTCCGGCAAGCTCGCACACATTACGTGCCGGACCGCCCGCGATTACACCAGTACCTTCGGGAGCTCTTTTCAGCAGCACAGATGCCCCGGTATGCTTTCCGGAAATATCATGCGTAATACTGTTGTTATCATCTAATTTTACAGAAATCAGCTTCTTCATGGCGTCTTCTTTTCCCTTGCGGATTGCCTCAGGAATTTCTGTTGCCTTGCCTAAACCTGCACCTACATGACCATTGCCGTCGCCGACAACAACCAAAGCTGTGAAGCGCATATTACGTCCGCCCTTGACAACTTTTGTTACACGCTTAATTGATACCACTTTTTCTGTTAATTCTAATTGACTAGCATCAATGATTGTACGTTTCATGTATCTGTCTCCTCCTATTAAAAGTCTAATCCAGCTTCTCTGGCTGCATCAGCTAAAGCTTTAACCTTACCCTGGTAGATATAACCGCCTCTGTCGAAAACAACTGTGGTAATACCTTTCTCTAACGCTCTCTTTGCAATCACAGTCCCTAAATGTGCTGCTGCTTCTACATTATTGGTTTTTTCCAGCTCTGCTTTTACATCCTTCTGAAGCGTAGACGCGGAAACAAGCGTATGCTGCGCGTTATCATCAATAATCTGCGCATACATATGATTATTGCTTCTAAACACAGCTAAACGTGGTCTTTCGGCAGTACCGGAGAAACGATTGCGTATTCTTCTGTGTTTTTTCAAACGAACTTCGGATCTTGATTTTTTATTAACCATTTTTTGTTCCTCCTATATTATTTCTTACCAGTCTTACCAACTTTACGCCTGATAACTTCATCAGCATATTTGATACCTTTACCTTTGTAAGGCTCAGGTCTTCTCTTATCTCTGATTTCCGCCGCGTACTGGCCAACTTTTTCTTTGTCGATACCGGAAACGGTTATCTTGTTGCCTTCAACCTTAGATTCTAATCCTTCCGGGTCCGTCATAACTACCGGATGGGAAAATCCCAAGTTCAATGTCAGCTCTTTGCCGGACTTGGAAGCCCTGTAACCGACACCATTTACTTCCAGCTCTTTTACATAACCGTCTGTCACACCCACAACCATATTATTAATAAGTGTTCTCGTCAGGCCATGCAGGGATTTCATCTTCTTTAAGTCATTCGGCCTTGTTACAATTACCTGAGAGTCTTCCAGCTTAATATCCATTTCCGCAGGAAGAGTTCTCTCCAGTGTTCCCTTAGGACCTTTTACAGTCACATGATTATTTTCTGCAATGTCGACAGTAACGCCTGCCGGTACTGCGATTGGCATTCTTCCGATTCGTGACATGCCCGTACCTCCTTACCACACGTAAGCTAATACTTCTCCGCCTACTGCTAATTTTCTTGCTTCTTTATCAGTTACAACGCCCTGGTTGGTGGAAAGAATTGCAATCCCCAGACCGCCCAAAACTCTTGGAATCTCATTTTTGCCGGCATAGACACGAAGTCCTGGCTTGGAAATTCTCTTGAGTCCGGTAATGATTTTCTCATTTTTGTCTTTACCATATTTTAAAGTAATGCGAATTGTATTGAAACTTTCGCCTTCCACGATGTCATATTTTACAATGTATCCTTCATTCACAAGGATTTCGGCAATTGCAACTTTCATCTTGGAAGCCGGAACATCTACTGTATCATGTTTAGCAGTGTTTGCATTACGGATTCTTGTAAGCATATCTGCGATTGGATCACTCATTGTCATGATGTATTTTCCTCCTTACCAACTTGCCTTTTTCACACCAGGGATCTGTCCTTTATATGCCAGCTCACGGAAGCAGATTCTACAGATTCCGTATTTTCTTAAATATGCATGTGGACGTCCACAAATCCTACAGCGGCTGTATTCTCTGGTAGAGAATTTCTGTTTGCGCTGCTGTTTTATTTTCATTGATTTCTTTGCCATTAAAATTCCCTCCTATTATTTCGTAAATGGCATATTGAACTGCGCCAACAACTCGCGTGCTTCCTCGTCTGTCTTTGCCGTGGTAACAAAAATAATGTCCATGCCGCGGATTTTGTCAATCTTGTCATATTCGATTTCCGGGAAAATAAGCTGCTCTTTGATTCCCAGCGCATAATTTCCCCTGCCGTCAAATGCGTTGGGGTTCACGCCGCGGAAGTCACGTACACGTGGCAATGCAAGGTTTATCAGGCGGTCAACGAATTCATACATCTTCTCGCCTCTTAACGTTACCTTACATCCGATAGGCATTCCTTCCCTAATCTTAAAGTTAGCCACAGATTTCTTCGCTCTCGTGATAACAGCCTTCTGTCCTGTGATAGTCTCCATATCGCTGACAGCAGCATCCAAAATCTTTGCATTTTCTTTCGCTTCGCCCACACCCATGTTGATAACAACTTTCTCAAGCTTGGGTACCTGCATAACGTTTTTATATCCGAACTTTTTCATCAGAGCGTCTACGATTTCGTTCCGATAAGTTTCTTTTAATCTACAACTCAACTGAATGGACCTCCTCTCCTGAATTAATCAATGATATCGCCAGTGGATTTGGCAAAACGTACTTTCTTGTCTCCGTCCATCTTGAAGCCTATCCGGGTTGGTTTTCCTTTGTGGACATACATTACGTTAGAAATGTGGATGGGGCCCTCCTGATGCAAAATTCCGCCCTGCTGGTTTACCATGCTGGGTTTCACATGCTTTGTAATCATATTGACGCCCTCTACCAAAACGGTATTTTTCTTCCTGTTGATAGAAATTACCTTGCCTTCTTTGTCTTTGTCTTTTCCGGCAATAACTTTCACAGTATCGCCTTTTTTAATCTTTAATGTTGCCATATTCCCACCTCCTATAATACTTCCGGAGCTAAGGAAACAATCTTCATAAACTGTTTTTCACGAAGCTCTCTAGCAACTGGTCCAAAGATACGGGTTCCTCTGGGAGTTTTGTCCTCTTTGATGATAACAGCCGCATTTTCGTCAAATTTAATATATGAACCGTCTTTACGACGAGCACCTTTCTTGGTGCGAACTACTACAGCTTTTACCACATCGCCTTTTTTAACAACGCCGCCTGGTGTTGCATCTTTAACCGTAGCAGTAATGATATCTCCGATATTTCCATATCTCCTGGTAGAACCGCCCATAACACGGATACACAGCAATTCTTTTGCTCCTGTATTATCGGCTACTTTCAGTCTACTTTCCTGTTGAATCATGCTGGCAGCCTCCTTTATTTCGCTCTCTCAACGATTTCTACAAGTCTCCATCTCTTATCTTTTGATAAAGGCCTTGTCTCCATTACTCTGACGGTATCGCCAATGTTGCAGTCATTGTTCTCGTCATGAGCCTTTAATTTATAAGTTTTCTTAACGATTTTGTTGTAAAGGGGATGCCTTACGTTGTCCCTTACTGCAACAACGATTGTCTTATCCATCTTGTCGCTTACAACAACACCGGTACGTGTTTTTCTAAGATTTCTTTCTTCCACGATATAGAATCTCCTTTCTTCAATATGGAAGTTCTTTTCGCTAAGCTCAGCCTTCAGTTAACTATTGACTTTGCTAATCTCAAAGAACGGCTTACACACGAAACTCAAATTCGCTTTCGCTCATTTTCCCTCAGTGTTCTAAGCCTGTTTCGACTTCTCAGTGATAATCGTCTGAATTCTAGCGATATTCTTGCGAACTTCTTTGATTCTTCCGGTATTATCTAACTGATTCGTTGCATTCTGGAATCTCAAATTGAATAATTCCTTTTTTGCAGCTACCAACTGCTCCTGTAATGAAGCTACATTCTCTTCTCTCAAATCTTTTATATAATTACTAGTTTTCATTTGATTCACCGCCTTCTAAGTCTGCACGTGAAACTACTTTACATTTACAAGGTAATTTGTGTGTAGCAAGACGTAATGCCTCACGAGCGATTTCTTCTGGTACGCCGGAAATCTCGAACATTACACGTCCTGGTTTCACTACGGCTACCCAATACTCCAGTGTTCCCTTTCCAGATCCCATACGTGTTTCTGCCGGCTTTGCAGTAACCGGTTTGTCAGGGAAAATCTTAATCCAAACTTTACCACCACGCTTAATATAACGTGTCATCGCAATACGGGCTGCCTCAATCTGATTAGACTTAATCCAGCAGGGCTCCAAAGCTACGATTCCGTATTCACCATTTGAAATTTTATTACCTCTCAACGCCTTACCTGCCATGGAACCACGGAACTGTTTACGGCGTTTTACTCTTTTTGGCATTAACATTATTTATCGCTCCCTTCCTTAGATTCCTTTGTTGGAAGGATTTCGCCTTTGTAGATCCACACTTTTACGCCTACTTTGCCGTATGTGGTATCTGCCTCAGCGAATCCATAATCGATATCTGCTCTTAATGTCTGAAGCGGGATAGTTCCCTCGCTGTAGAACTCTGTACGTGCCATATCTGCGCCGCCTAAGCGTCCGGAAACAGAGCTCTTAATTCCCAATGCTCCTGCCTTCATGCTTCGGCCCATGCAAGACTTCATTGCGCGGCGGAAAGAAACACGGTTCTCCAACTGCAATGCAATATTCTCTGCTACGAGCTGGGCATCTTTGTCCGGTCTCTTAACTTCCTTGATATCTACTACCAGTTTCTTATCGGTATATTTCTGAAGCTCAGCTTTCACTTTCTCGATTTCAGCTCCGCCTTTGCCGATTACGACGCCCGGCTTTGCTGTATAGAGGATAACCTTTACGCGGTCAGAAGCCCTCTCAATCTCAATCTTAGAAACACCTGATGCATATAATTTTTTCTTCAAAAATGTTCTGATGTTGTAATCTTCTACCAAAAAGTCTGCAAAATCTGATTCTGCGTACCATTTAGAGTCCCAATCTTTGATAATGCCGACTCTTAAGCCATGAGGATTCACTTTCTGTCCCATGTTTGCCCTCCTATCTTTCATCAAGCACGATTGTAATATGGCTCATTCTCTTCTCGATTCTGTAAGCCCTTCCCTGTGCCCTTGGTCTAACTCTCTTCATTGTTGGTCCTTTATTCGCATAACATTCTGCAATATAAAGGTTTTCTGCATCCAATCCATTGTTGTTTTCTGCATTCGCAATCGCAGATTTCAGCAGCTTTTCTATAATGCTTGATGCATATCTGGGACTGTAAGCCAAAATAGCCAATGCTGTTTTGACATCTTTCCCACGAATTGCATCCAGCACGAAACATGCTTTCTGAACAGATACTCTGGCATAAGATAATTTTGCTGAAGGCCTGGTATCTTTCTGTGCATTTCTCTCTCTTTTTATCTGACTTCTATGTCCTTTCGCCATGGATGTTGGAACCTCCTTTCATTAATTAACGAACCTTTGATTTCTTTTCGTCTTTTCCATGTCCGCGGTAAGTCCTTGTTGCAACAAACTCACCGAGCTTATGTCCGACCATATCCTCAGTAACATATACCGGCACATGCTTTCTTCCGTCATGAACTGCAAAAGTATGTCCTACGAACTGCGGGAAGATAGTAGAACGGCGGGACCATGTCTTGATCACGCTCTTTTCGCCCGCTGCGTTCATAGCATCTACTTTTTTCAATAAACTTTCATCAGCAAATGGTCCTTTTTTCAGTGAACGAGCCATAATTAACCTCCTTGAATTCCCCGCCTGCCAGGCAAACGCCTTGCCCGCGGGTGTGTCTGTTATTTCAATGCCTTACCGTCTCTTCTTCTCACGATAAGCTTGTTAGATGCTTTGTTCTTCTTCCTGGTCTTTAAGCCGAGTGCAGGCTTGCCCCAAGGTGTACATGGACCTGGGCGGCCAATTCCGGTCTTGCCCTCTCCACCACCATGTGGATGGTCGTTGGGGTTCATAACAGAACCACGGACAGTCGGGCGGATACCCATATTGCGCTTACGGCCTGCCTTACCTATCTTAATCAGGTTGTGGTCTGTATTTCCTACTACACCGACAGTTGCCCTGCATATAATCGGCACCATTCTCATTTCACCGGAGGGAAGTCTCAATGTCGCATATTTTCCTTCCTTCGCCATCAACTGTGCACTGTTGCCGGCAGAACGTACAAGCTGTCCACCTTTACCCGGATGCAGCTCAATGTTGTGTACCTGTGTACCAACCGGAATATTCTCAAGCGGCAGGCAGTTGCCCACTCTGATTTCAGCTTCGGGGCCTTCCATAATCTTCATGCCGTCTGTCAGTCCCTGCGGAGCAAGGATATATTTCTTCTCGCCGTCTGCATAGCAGATAAGCGCGATGTTTGCCGTTCTGTTCGGATCGTACTCGATTCCGATAACCGTTGCCGGAATGCCGTCCTTCTTATTTCTCTTGAAATCAATAAGTCTGTATTTTCTTCTGGAACCGCCTCCGCGGTGCCTTACCGTAATTTTACCCTGATTGTTGCGACCGGACCTTTTCTGCAGAGAAACTAACAGGGATTTCTCAGGAGTTTTCTTGGTAATCTCAGAAAAATCAGAACCAGTCATATTTCTTCTTGAAGGTGTATATGGGTTATATGTCTTAATTCCCATTGTGGTTCTCCTTTCATCACATCAATTGTTCAATGATTTGTTCATTAAGCGCTTATAATCCAGCAAAAATCTCAATATCCTTGCTGTCTTCCGTCAACTTAACGATTGCTTTCTTGGTCTTAGCAGTCTTCCCCACTACCATGCCTCTTCTCTTCTTCTTGCCGTCAATGTTCATGGTGTTGACCCTTTGTACCTTGGTTCCCTCGAACATCTTCTCAACAGCTTCTTTAATCATGGTCTTGTTAGCTTCGGGATGTACCAGAAAAGTGTATTCTTTATTGCCCATCAGGTTCATGCTCTTTTCTGTGACAACCGGCTTGAGGATTACGTCATAATATTGTATATTTGCCATTATGCATACACCTCCTCGATTGTGGCTACGGCATCCTTAGTTACTACAACGGTGTCGTATTTCAAAATGTCATATACGTTAATTGTATTTGTCAACGCTGTCTTAATTTTCGGAATATTCCTTGCCGACATTACGATATTCTGGTCGTTGTCATTGATAATTACCAGAGCCTTACTTACTTTCAGGTTCTCCATTACTTCCTGGAACTTCTTGGTCTTAATCTCATCCAGCTTGAGTTCATCCAGAACGATAAACTTGCTGTCATTCACTTTGGAAGTCAGCACAGATTTCAGAGCCGCTCTCTTTTCCTTCTTATTCATCTTAAAAGAATAATCTCTCGGCGTGGGGGCAAATACAACACCGCCACCCTTCCACTGCGGAGCACGGATGGAGCCCTGCCTTGCGTGGCCGGTTCCTTTCTGTCTCCAAGGTTTTCTTCCGCCGCCGCTTACTTCAGAACGTGTCTTTGCTTTCTGTGTACCCTGGCGCTTGTTCGCGAGATACTGTACGACTGACATGTGCACCAGGTGCTCATTGATTTTCGCACCGAACACTGCATCGTTCAGCTCAAGGCTCCCAACTTCTTCGCCTTTCATATTATAAACAGCTACATTAGCCATTACTAAGTCCTCCTTTCAATTCTCCCGCCATCTCTTTGGCATAAAGGGATGCCCGATAGGGCGTTCGTCAAATGCTATTTCACTTTTTTTACAGCCTCTTTGATGGTTACCAGACATTTCTTAGGTCCTGGTACAGAGCCTTTGATCAAAAGCAGATTGTTCTCAGCATCCACCCTGACAACTTCCAGATTCTGAACAGTCACTCTCTCACATCCCATGTGTCCCGGCATTCCTTTGCCCTTGAATACCTTACTCGGGCTGGAACATGCACCGTTGGAACCCTGATGACGATGGAACTTAGAACCGTGGGTCATAGGTCCTCTGTGCTGACCGTGCCTCTTAATGGCTCCCTGGAATCCTTTACCTTTGGAAATTGCCGTTGCGTCAATCTTGTCGCCCTCTGCAAAAATGTCAGCTTTAATCTCGTCTGCTAATTTGTAATCAGCAGCATTCTCAAACTTAAACTCTCTGACGAACCTCTTGCTGGACACGCCTGCTTTCTCAAAATGCCCTTTTTCAGGCTTGTTAGCGCCATGTCTGTATCTGATCTCCTTCTTGCCGTTGGCATCTTTGTTGACAATTTTGTCTTTCTTGTCAATGAATCCAACCTGAACTGCACTGTAACCGTCATTTTCCTCAGTCTTAATCTGAGTCACATAACAGGGACCAGCCTGCAATACAGTAACCGGCACTAATACGCCGTCTGGGTTGAAGATTTGAGTCATTCCGACTTTGGTAGCTAATATTGCTTTCTTCATTTCTTTACCTCCTGTTTTCTCTACAGCGGAACGTTTCATGCCTAAGTCTATAGGCAGCGGAACCGTTCATCCTAGAACAGAGTATATTATATATCCGAAAACGACGTCAGTTGTTTTCGGCTGCGCCGACCGCGTACTGCGAAGCAGCAATATCCCTTATGCGGTCGTGTGCATATAAACCTGTCAGGATTGTTACCTTAAAATATTACTTGTTCTTCATCTTGATATCAATGTAAACGCCGGCAGGCATCTCCAGCCTGGACAATGCGTCAACCGTTTTCTGGGTCGGTGTGATGATATCAATCAGCCTCTTATGAGTTCTCTGCTCAAACTGCTCTCTGGAATCCTTGTACTTGTGGACAGCCCTCAAGATAGTGATTACTTCCTTCTTTGTGGGAAGAGGTACCGGTCCACTCACCTGTGATCCGTTTTTCTTTACAGTTTCGATAATTTTCTTCGCAGATGCATCCACCAACTGATGGTCGTATGCCTTCAGTGTGATTCTCATTACTTGACTTGCCATAAAAAAAGTCGCCTCCTTTTCGCACTTTCTCTCAGTACGACAAGCGGTGACTGTACACTTCTCCGTGTGTGTCATATGCGTTACACACGTTGTTTCTGCTTCCTTGCAGACTGTTTGTTGTGATACAGTGACTTGTCGCCAGTTTCCTAACTTGACATTCGCTCCACGGAAAA
>CAJUTD010000021.1:0-977 GCA_910589635.1 uncultured Lachnospiraceae bacterium
TGACTTATTACAGCAGAAGCCGTCAGGAGCTTTGGATTAAGGGTGAAACTTCCGGGCATTATCAATACGTGAAGTCTTTGACGATTGACTGCGATAAAGACACCATTCTTGCCACAGTTTCTCAGGTGGGCGCAGCCTGCCATACCGGGAATCCTACCTGCTTCTTCCAGGATTTGGTGAAAAAAGAATATATCAGCCGCAATCCGCTGAAAGTATTTGAAAATATGTATGACACTATCACTGAGCGCAAAGAACATCCCAAGGAAGGCTCTTATACAAATTACCTCTTTGATAAAGGGTTAGACAAGATATTACAAAACATTGGTGAGGAAGCAACGGAGATTGTCATTGCCGCCAAGAATACGGAACCAGATGAAATTACTTATGAGATTTGTGATTTTATCTATGATTTGGTTGTAATGATGGTGGAAACAGGAATTACTTGGGATGAGGTTGTGGAAGAGCTGAACCAGCGGTATTTTTATAGTGGGAACAAAAAATAGTTTACATAAAATATTTATGTAAACTATACTGCCAAAAAGCAGCTTTGATAAGAAATAAATATTTGAGAGAATATGTAAAATTGGTATTTTTTCCAGCAGATACTACTAAAATAGTACAAAGCTATTGCAGGAGTATTATTATGGTAAAATCTATAGAAGAGAGCGCAAGGGAGCGCAGAAATTATGTGGAGCAGGCGCGTGCAGCATTTGGAAACCAAGAGCAAGGGTATGTTTCGGAAACAGTGAAGACAGAGCCATCCCAGGGAACTTCCACGTTTGGAATCCGGCTTGTGATTGCGATCCTCTTGTTCGCTTGTTTTGTGTATTGTGACCAGGAAAAAATTACATATCAGGGCATTAATGCGCAGGAAATCGTCAAACAAGTAAAGTGGAATCCTCTGCCCACAGAAAAGTTGGAAGAGCTTTTGGGGGACATCAGTATTTCCGGTGGCGCAAAGGATAATAAAAACGAGA
>CAJUTD010000021.1:987-38908 GCA_910589635.1 uncultured Lachnospiraceae bacterium
TGTTAGAATGAAAGAACTGAAAATAAGGCACAAAAGTAAAGGAGCACAATGTATGAACAAGCTTGCTTTAAGCGACGAGATTTTAATGTCTGTTGATAAGCCTGCCCGATATATTGGAAATGAAATAAATATCGTGCGGAAAAACCCGCGGGATATGGCAATCCGTTTTGCCATGTGTTTCCCGGATGTCTATGAGATTGGAATGTCTCACCTGGGCATCCAGATTTTATATGATATGTTCAATCAGAGGGAAGATGTTTATTGTGAACGCGTCTATTCTCCATGGGTCGATTTGCATAAAATCATGAAAGAACAAAATATTCCCTTGTTTACACTGGAGACACAATCTCCCGTGAAAGAGATGGATTTTCTGGGAATTACGATTCAATATGAAATGTGCTATACCAATATTTTGCAAGTTTTGGATTTGAGCCAGATTCCGTTGCTTGCAAAAATGCGCACGGAGGATGATCCGATTGTGATTGGCGGCGGTCCCTGTACTTATAACCCGGAACCGCTAGCTGACTTTTTTGACATTTTTTATATTGGGGAGGGAGAGACGCAGTATGATGCACTGTTTGACCTCTACAAATCTGTCCGTACAAAGGGAGGAACACGCTGTGATTTTCTGCGCGCAGTCAGCCAACTGCCGGGAATATATGTGCCCTCCCTGTATGAAGTAAGTTACAAGAACGATGGGACGATTGAAGCGTTTAAGCCCCGATACGAGGATGTCCCCCCAATTATCCGCAAAGAAATTCAGATGGATCTGACAGACACTGTTTATCCCAGGAAGCCGCTAGTTCCCTATATCAAGGCGACCCAGGACCGAGTTGTATTGGAGATTCAGCGCGGCTGTATCCGTGGCTGTCGTTTCTGCCAGGCTGGTATGATTTACCGTCCCACGAGGGAGCGGGATGTCGAGATGCTCAAAGAATGCGCACGGGAAATGCTTGAAAATTCTGGACATGAGGAAATATCATTGAGCTCTTTAAGTTCCAGCGACTACAGCAGACTTCCAGAACTCATCAACTATCTCATTGGGTTTAAGGAGAAAGGCGTTAATATTTCCCTGCCGTCCTTGCGAATAGACGCATTCTCCCTGGATGTTATGAGCAAGGTACAGGATATACGCAAGAGCAGCCTCACTTTTGCGCCGGAGGCTGGCTCACAGCGTCTGAGGAACGTTATCAACAAAGGGCTGACAGAAAACGTAATCTTAGAGGGGGCCGGGCTGGCATTTGAGGGAGGATGGCAAAAGGTAAAGCTTTATTTTATGCTGGGACTTCCCACGGAAACAGAGGAAGATATGCAGGAAATCCCCAGGCTTGCCGATAAAATTGCAAGACGTTACTACGAAATTCCCAAGGAAAAAAGAAACGGTAAATGCCAGATTACCATCAGCACTTCCTTTTTTGTTCCCAAGCCGTTTACACCATTTCAATGGGCATCAATGCAGCCCAAACAAGAGTATCTTCGCCGGGCTCGGATTGTCAATGAGGAGATGAAAGAACAATTAAACCGCAAGAGCTTAAAGTATAATTGGCATGAAGCTGACGTGACCGTCTTAGAGGGTGTCTTTGCCAGGGGTGACCGACGTGTGGGACAAGTCTTATTGAGCGCGTACGAAAAGGGCTGTATTTTTGATTCTTGGAGTGAATTTTTTGATAATAGCAAGTGGATGGAAGCGTTTCAGGAATGTGGCGTTTCCATTGACTTTTATAATTTGCGTGAGAGAGATTTAGATGAAATTCTTCCGTGGGATTTCATTGATTGCGGCGTTTCTAAATCATTTTTAAAACGGGAATGGCAAAACGCCTTGGCGGGCAAGGTAACACCCAATTGCATAATGCAGTGTAATGGCTGCGGAGCAGCGCAGTTTGAAGGAGGTGTCTGTCTTGAACATCAGAATTAAATTTCAGAAGTACGGCGTAATGAAATTTATCGGGCACCTGGATATGATGCGGTATTTTCAGAAAGCAATTCGGCGTGCCGATATCGACATCGCCTACTCGGAAGGGTACAGCCCTCATCAGATTATGTCCTTTGCAGCGCCGTTGGGCGTGGGAGTTACCAGCGATGGAGAATATCTTGATATTGAAGTCAAGTCTTCCAAAAGCAGCAAGGAATCGATACAAGCTTTGAATCAGACGATGACAGAAGGGATTTCTATCCTGGAATACCGCAAACTGCCAGACACAGCTAAAACGTCTATGTCATTAGTGGCGGCCGCAGATTATCTGGTTTATCAAAAGCCGGGGTATGCCCCGCTTGCAGAAACATATGCGCAGCTTCAGGCTAAAGTGAAAGCATTTTATGAAGGCCAGTCTCAAATTATGATTACAAAGCAGACAAAAAAACGTGAAATCGAGATGAACTTGAAGCCATTAATCTATGAGATGAAGGCCTTAAGCCTGAGCTGTGAGCAAACACTGGAAGGTATAGGGGTCAAAAATCCTCAGATTCTTGCTGACTGCCGGGAGGGGAAAACAAGTGAAACGCCGGCATTATTCTTAAAGCTCTGTACTGGAAGCGCCGATAATGTGAAACCGGAACTTGTTTTGGAAGCATTCTGCCGATTTCATGGAATTTGCTATGAATCCTTAGGGTTCCAAATTCACCGTCTGGAAGTTTATGCAAGGACTGAGGAAATTCCAGTAAAGGGTGAGAATGAACGCCAAGCATATATAGATTATCTGAAACACCAACGGGAAATTTGTCGGCAGAAAGGAATAGATTTTCCAGAATACCTTACATTGGGGGAGCTGGGAGAGGATATTTGAGCATCCCCAAAAACGGCGCGCAAGGAGAGGAGTACTTGAACCACGGAAATCAATTTTCATATTTGTCTCTATTATCTTTTGCCAAAAGCACCTGTCACAAAATGTGACAGGTGAACATTGCATACAGATTGCACTTGGAAAACAGTGTTTTCCAGATGCAATCTTATGCAATTTGACTCTGCTGCTATAGCAGCAGGTCCTTTTGGCATTTGATCCTACAAAATTGATTTTCGTGTACTTGAACAGCCCACAATCTGTTTATAGGGCAGCCATACATGCATCACATTGCATTCAGGGGGGAAATATGGAAAAGACACTGTTGATAACAAAACTTACTTGGAACCAGAAAGAATATCTTGCAACAGCTCTCTACCATGAGAAAAAATTGGTGGAAGTTTCACTGGAACCTCAGGATAAACAGAGCATCCTTCACAATATTTATGTTGGCAGGGTGAAAAATATTGTCAAGAATCTCAATGCTGCCTTCATCGAGATTGCGCCGGGCGTCTCTTGCTATTATGATCTGGACGAACTGAAAAATCCCCTGTATGTGAAAAAGATAAACAGCCCCCGTATGGTTCAGGGAGACGAGGTTCTTGTTCAGGTTGTGCGTGAAAGCAGTAAAGGAAAACCGCCAAAGGTAAGTACGAACCTGAATTTTTCTGGAAAATACCTCGTTTTGACAAGCGAATGCAATACGCTTTGTATTTCCCGGAAATTAGACACAGAGACGAAAAAACGACTCAAGGAATCTCTGGAATTTATCAGGGAAGCCGATTTAGGTTTTATCATACGCACGAATGCCGCCCAGGCCTCCGTGGAGGACATGAAAGATGAGTATTGCCGGTTGAGACAGGAATACTTGACGTTAAAGGAAACTGCTATACACAGAACCGTATTTAGCTGTCTGAAAAAGCAGCTCCCGGAATACCTCCACATCCTTAGAGATATGAAAAAGGGCCAGCTCGACTCTATTGTCACGGATGATGCGGAAATTCTTGGGCAAATCCGCCAATATTTAGACCAGTTTCCACAGCAGGAATATATACTAAAGTTTTATGAAGATCCTATGTTAAGCCTCAATAAGCTCTACAGCCTTGACACGAGGCTCTGTGAATCATTGCGTGAACGGGTCTGGCTAAAATCAGGAGGCTATCTCATCATCCAGCCTACAGAAGCCCTGACGGTTATTGACGTCAATTCTGGAAAAAGCGTTGCGAAAAAGAAAGCCCAGGAACATTATTTTAAGATTAACATGGAGGCCGCGCGCGAGATTGCCTGCCAAATGCGCCTGCGTAATTTGTCGGGAATCATTATTGTAGATTTCATCGACATGAAATCAGATGAGGATAATGAACTTTTACTTAAAACATTGCGTACAAGTGTCCGTGAAGATAGCGTCCCTGTTCAGATTGTGGATATGACAAAGCTCCATCTCGTGGAAATTACCCGCAAAAAAGTTAAAAAATCTCTAGCGGAGCAATTAATGACATAAATGGCCTTGAATTATATAGATTTCTGTGATACCTTTATGGTAACAAGTCGGAAACGCACAGAATGGAGGAACAATGAGAGACAGAATGAAAAACAAATTGACAAAAGCCATCCTTCTTTTTGCTGTTGCCATAACTGTTCTGTTGGATCCAGCTTCAGCTATGGCACACGGGCACGGGCATGGTGGAGGAGGCCATCACAACCAAGATACGGCAAATGTAACATATGCTCCATGTAATCGGGCAGGCTGCAATCACACAGGCCAACACAGCCATGGAAAGAGAAATTACAATGGTCATTCCGGCGCTTGTGTTACCTACAGCCAATGTACCGTAGCAAAATGCAGGAAAACTGGAACGCATAGTCACAAGGGAAACTATTACTGCGGTCATTCCAATGGAAAAAAAGTATACCGTCAGTGTACAGTTTCCGGTTGCACCAAGACAAAGAAGCATCGGCATAATGGAAAGTATTATTATGGTCATTCCAGTAGTTGTGTTACCTACAGTCAATGTACCGTACGCGGCTGCCGTAAAGCAAAAAAACATAATCATAATGGGCAATGCTACTATGGCCATACTACCGGCGGCTCAACATATAGCCAATGCACGGTTCCTAATTGTAGGAAGACAAAAAAGCATAAACATAATGGCGTGTGCTATTATGGTCATTCCACGATAAAATCATATTAAAGCTGAATTAATGATCCCCCTTCCACAAAAGTAAACGTAAATAATTTTTACCGGAAGGGGGTCATATTTAGGTACGGAAGAATTTATTTCATATCACCAAAATATTTCCAAATCAGTTGACACAGACATCCTTTTATGGTAATCTGTACTAGTGTGCCGCACAGTGAGGTTTTAAGTCTGCGCAAGCAGCACCGTAACTGGCGAGTAATGATAATAGGAGGTGCCATATGTACGCAATTATAGCAACAGGTGGTAAGCAGTACAAAGTATCCGAAGGCGATATCATTACCATTGAAAAGCTTGGCGTTGAAGCTGGAGAGAAAGTTACTTTCGATAACGTGTTGGCAGTGAGCAATGAATCTTTAAAAGTTGGAGATGACGTGGCTAACGCAACTGTAGAAGCTTCTGTAGTAGAAAACGGAAGAGGCAAGAAAGTTATCGTGTACAAGTACAAGAGAAAAACCGGCTATCATAAGAAGAACGGTCACAGACAGTCCTTCACCAAGGTTAAGATTGAAAAAATTAATGGCTAATTGATAAGGAAATTGTTATGATTCAAGTAACGATTTTTGAAAATCAAGCGAAGGAGTATACAGCATTTCGTTGCATAGGACATGCAGGGTATGCCAAAGCGGGGGAAGATATCGTGTGTGCCGCTGTCTCTGCGTTAGTAATCAATACGGTCAATTCTATAGAAAAACTTGTTTCAGATGAATGTGATCTGACGACGGAACAGGAAAGCGGACTGATTGATTTTTCCTTAAAAGACGGCTATTCCAAGGAATCGTTGCTGTTAATCCAATCGCTGGTTTTAGGCTTACAGGAAATACAAAAAAATTACGGAACTGAATATATGATGCTTATATTCAAGGAGGTGTAAGACATGTTGAATATGAACCTTCAATTTTTCGCTCATAAGAAGGGAGTTGGCTCTACCAAGAATGGTAGAGATTCCGAGTCAAAAAGGCTGGGCGCAAAAAGAGCTGACGGACAGTTTGTTAAAGCTGGAAACATTTTGTACAGACAGCGTGGTACTAAGATTCATCCGGGTGTAAACGTAGGAATCGGCGGGGACGATACTTTATATGCTAAGGTAGACGGCGTGCTTAGATTTGAGAGAAAAGGAAGAAGTAAGAAACAGGCTTCTGTATATCCGGTAGCAAGTAACGAATAAGACTGTATTCAATACGACTGATAGACTCGACTGAATAGCCGGGTCTATTATTTTCATGAGGTAAAAGATATGTTTGCAGACAACGCAAAAATTACAATTAGGTCAGGGAATGGAGGAGACGGCCATGTTTCTTTCCGCCGGGAGAAATACGTTCCCAACGGCGGACCTGACGGCGGAGACGGCGGAGACGGCGGTAATTTGATTTTTCAGGTAGATGATGGACTAAATACACTGGCTGATTTTCGGCACAGAAGAAAATTCTTTGCCCAAAATGGAGAACAGGGCGGCAAACGGAACTGTCATGGCAAAAGAGGAGAAGACCTTATCTTAAAGGTTCCGGCTGGGACAATTATTAAAGATGCAGCCACAGAAAAGGTCATTGCGGATATGTCGGGTGAGAATACGAGGCAAATTGTTTTACGCGGCGGTAAAGGCGGCCTCGGCAACCAACATTTTGCAACTTCCACTATGCAGGTTCCCAAATATGCGCAACCAGGGCAGCCGGGGATTGAACTCGAGGTTTATTTAGAGTTGAAAGTAATCGCGGACGTTGGTTTAGTAGGATTCCCTAATGTCGGTAAGTCGACATTGTTGTCCAGGGTAAGTAATGCACGGCCTAAAATTGCAAACTATCATTTTACTACGTTAAATCCCAATTTGGGTGTTGTGGATTTGCAAGATGCCGGAGGATTTGTAATTGCAGATATTCCAGGCTTGATTGAGGGGGCGGCTGAAGGAGTAGGACTTGGGCATGATTTTCTGCGTCATATCGAAAGGACGAAAGTGATGATCCACATGGTAGATGCAGCTTCCGTAGAGGGACGCGACCCAATTGCGGACATTTATGCAAGCCGCAGGTAATCGCAGCGAATAAGATAGACGCTATTTATGATGAAAAGGAGAGTGCACTCCCTGCATTGAAAGCAGAATTTGAGCCGCAAGGGATTCAGGTTTACCCAATTTCAGCAGTCAGCGGACAAGGATTGAAGGAATTGTTATACCATGTACAAGAGATTCTGTCTCAGCTGGATGATACCCCGGTTGTCTATGAACAGGAGTTTTATCCAGAGCTGTTGGCATTTAAGGAAGATGCCTGTACGGTGGAATATGATGAAGATGAAAACGTATATGTCGTGGAGGGTCCTAAAATAGAAAAAATGCTTGGTTATACCAATATTGATTCTGAAAAAGGTTTTCTGTTTTTTCAGAAATTTCTTCGCGAACAGGGAATTTTAGAGAAATTGGAAGAACTTGGCATCTCCGACGGCGATACAGTTCGTATGTACGGACTACAATTTGACTATTATAAAAGTTGACAAAAAATTTAGAAATGGAGTATTTTGACGTATAAAAGGATTTTGAGTTTCCCCATTTTTACCAACAACCCATATTTTAGTACCAAAAGGTCTTGCTGCCTTTGGCAGCATAGACATCTTGCACAAAAAGTGTCTGGAAAGCTAGCTTTCCATAGCACTTTTCTGTGCAAAGTGTTTCCATCACTTTGTGCTGGAAACCTTTTGGTACTATAAAATCAAAAAATGGGGAAACTCAAAAAAAGGATTGATTATAATTACAGAAAGGATATAATAGAATATGGATATGACAAGCAAACAACGCGCTTATCTAAAAAGTCTTGCCACCAATATGGATTCCATTTTCCAAGTTGGGAAGGCAAGTTTGACACCGGAAATCATAACGGCAGTGGATGAAGCGCTTGAAAAGCGGGAATTGATTAAAATTTCTGTGCTGAAGAATTGTTTTGACGACCCCCACGAACTGGCAAATACAATTGCCTCTAGAACACGTTCGCAGGTAGTACATGTAATTGGAAAGAAGATTGTACTTTATCGTCCTTCAAAGAAAAATCCCAAAATTCAATTATAGGGCAAGGAACATGAAAATGGAAACAAAACATAACGGGGACAGCGACAGTACGTTGAGGCGGATTGGAATTTTAGGAGGCGCCTTCAATCCTATTCATAACGGTCATTTGATGATTGCAAAAAGCGCCAGAGAACAATTCGCATTAGATCGCATATTGTTCATTCCAACAGGACATTCGCCTCGAAAACACAAACAGAAAATTACAGATAGCGTTCACCGCTGTGCGATGATAGCTATGGCAATCTCAGATAATGACTGTTTTGTTCTGGATGAAATAGAGGTTCATTCTCCTGAGATTAGCTATACTTACCGTACAATAGAGAAATTAAAAGAAAAATATATTTCTATTGAATTGTTTTTTATTTTAGGCGCTGATTCCCTGTTTGACTTTGAATCCTGGCGCAATCCAGAGTTGATTCTCAAAAACTGTAATATTTTGGCTGCTTACCGGAAACATCAGCTCCAAGAAAAGTTTTTCCATCAAATTTCATATTTAAACAAGAAATACCCGGATAAAATCTTTCCTTTAGATACGCCAGTCTTGGAGATTTCTTCGCAGGAAATTCGCCAAAGAGTGAAAGAAGGAAGAACAATTGAACATTTAGTTCCAGAATCAGTAGCAGCATACATAGAACAAAATAAATTATATTTAGATTAAATATTAAAGGTGTCGAGGAGCAAATGGAATATAATAAAATTGAAAAGAAATTGAAAAAAGAAATGGATAAAGAACGTTATGCACATACGCAGGGCGTCATGTATACAGCTGCTGCTCTGGCGATGGCATACCAGGCGAATATTGAGCAGGCAATGTATGCGGGGCTGCTCCATGATTGTGCTAAGTGTATTCCCAATAAAAAGAAATTAAAGTTATGCGAGGAATATGATATTCCCATTCGCACCTCGGAACGCCGTTGCCCATTTTTACTTCATGCTAAACTAGGAGCTTATTTTGCAGAACATAAATATGAAGTGAGCGACCCCATAATTCTTCATGCAATTCAAGTGCATACAACCGGGGAACCTCACATGAATACGTTAGATAAAATTATTTATATTGCCGACTATATCGAACCAAACAGAGAAAATGCGCCGAATCTTCCGGAAATTAGAAAAATAGCTTTTGAAGATTTAGATAGAGCCATGTTACAGATTCTAAGCGATACTTTGTCTTATCTGAGAGCAAAAGGCGGTGAGTTGGACCCTCTAACTGTACAGACATTTGATTATTATCGTGAGCAGCAGGTCACTAACAGAAAAGCCTTTCGTATTTCTGGAAAAACAAGCCGCTTATAAATATAAATAACAAACTTTGAAAAAGGAGTAAACTATTATGGATATATCACGTGAAATGGCAAAAACGGCATGTCATGCGTTGAGCGAAAAGAAAGCCGAGGACTTGCGGGTAATTGAGATTAGTGAAATTTCACCGCTTGCAGACTATTTTATCATTGCAACCGGCTCTAACACTAACCAGATTCAGGCCATGGTAGATGCGGTAGACGAAGCATTAACAAAAGCGGACCATCCGGTGAAACAAATTGAGGGAAACCGCAATTCCAGCTGGGTTCTGATGGATTATGGAGATATCATTGTCCATATATTCTCTCAAGAAGATCGTCTATTTTACAATTTAGAAAAAATATGGACAGATGGTAAAAGAATAGAAGTGGAAGACTTAGCATAGCGCGGGTTTCCCATATGCTGACAGCCACAATACAGACAATAAGAAAATTCATTCCAGAAGTTTCCCGATTGTTTGTGTTGTGGCTGTTTTATGAAATGGAACATACATTAGAAAAAGCGAAATACGCCAAAAACCTTGCCCAACACAGTGCAATCCTCTACAATAATCGGTTCCATGTTGTCATTCTCCGGTTGTAAACGGTAATGGTCCTTTTCCTTATAAAAAGTCTTCACTGTGGCTGAATCATCAACTAGCGCTACAACCATATCACCGTCTGATGCCGTAGATTGTTTCTGTACTAGAATATTATCACCATCAAAAATCCCCGCATTAATCATACTTTCCCCTTTGACCTTGAGCATAAAAGTTTCCTCATTAGGCATATATTCTGCCGGAATCGGAAAATATGTCTCAACATTCTCAACCGCCAGTAACGGCTCCCCAGCAGCTACGCGTCCAAGAAGAGGAACATTCACGACTTCTCGACGGCTCAAGTTAAAAGTATCGTCAATGATTTCAATGGCCCTGGGTTTCGTCGGATCCCGGCGGATATATCCGTTCTTCTCTAGTGTCTCCAGGTGAGAATGTACCGAAGAAGTAGACTTGAGGTGGACGGCCTCACAGATGTCCCTTACAGAAGGCGGATAACCTCGGTTCAAAATTTCACTCTTGATGTATTCCAGAATCTCCTTCTGTTTATCACTTATCTTTCCATATGCCATGATTCTACCTCCTGCCTATCTTATCAATTTATAAAAACACTTATTGAATGACTAAAGTATAACAAGTCTACGACGAATAAATCGTTGCAGTACTTTAAAATTCTATATTGTAACTATCATAACACAAGTCTCTTAAAAATGCAAACACATATTCCGAAAATTTGTTCTGTAATTGTATTGACAAATATCTGTTCGCACTATATAATTTTGTAAACAGATGTTCGGAATGTGTGTTCGCATTTTAGGGAGGAGAAGATTATGATTTGTAAACGGTTTCAGACATATGCCGTACAAATGACACAGCAACTTTTAATTATTTTTATTTTAACGGCCTTGTTCTGTACTATCATGGGGATAAGCTCCCTTGGGGGCAGTAGTTCCAAGGCTTCTTTGGACAAGAATTATAAATATTATACGAGTGTTGAGGTTAAGAATGGAGATACTCTCTTGGATATCGCATCAGAATATGCTACAGAAGAGTACGGCAGTTTGCATGAATATGTGGCAGAAGTAAAAGAATTAAATGGATTGCGTAGCGATTATATCCGTTCAGGCCAGTCTCTAATTGTTCCATATTATTCAGCAGAATTAAAATGAGGAAACCTTTTGGTACTACAAGAATACAAAATAGGAAAAGTCAAACAGATATCATGTTGTGTTTTTCTAAAATTCATTTTATAATATATCAGTAAGACATTTTTATCGTGGGAGAAAAGAAATGTTTAAGCTGTTTTATGTAATATTTATGAATTTGTTTCGTGCGCCATATATGATACCTAAAATGAGATATCTGGCAAACCATCCTGAGAAATATTCTGAAAAAAAGCGATATGCCTTGGTCTGTCATGCGATATCGTTGATGAAAAGAACGGGAAGAATTCATACATTGATGTATGGCGAAGAAAATTTGCCTAAAGAAGGAGGGTATATTATGTACCCCAACCACCAAGGCAAATATGATGCCCTGGGAATTATTTCAACACATAGCAAACCCTGTTCTTTTGTAATGGATAAAGTAAAATCAAAAATGGTATTGGTGAATGAGATTGTCGATTTGGTACAAGCGAAACGTTTGGATCGCCGTGACGTACGTCAGGCGATAACCGTATTGAATGAGGTTGCAGAAGAAGTGAAAGCAGGGCGAAAATTTATCATATTTCCAGAGGGAGAATATGTTTTCAATAATAAGAACAAAATGATGCCATTTAAAGCCGGCTGTTTCAAATGCGCTTTGAAATCAAAAGTTCCCATTGTTCCAGTAGCCCTGATTGATTCCTATAAAGTATTTAACAGTTACACACTTGGCAGAGTTACCACTCAGGTTCATTACCTAAAACCAATATTATATGAGGAATATAGGAATTTAAAAACCATAGAAATTGCCAAAATTGTGCAGGCAAGGATACGTGAGGTGATTGAAAATATATGAAATTTCTAATACAACGAGTCAACCAGGCCTCTGTTTCTACAGAAGAACAGACGATAGGTAAAATAGGCAAGGGTTTCCTTGTATTTATTGGCATCAGCCAGGAAGATACGCAGGAAATTGCAGACAAAATGATACGCAAACTGCTGGGAATGCGAATATTTGAGGATGAAAACGGTAAGACAAATCTGTCTCTTGCAGATGTTGCAGGTGAATTGTTATTAATTTCACAATTTACGCTATATGCAGACTGTAAAAAAGGCAATCGCCCTTCATTTATAAAAGCTGGGAATCCAGAACTCGCTGAGAATTTATATGAATACATTGTTTCAGAATGCAAAAAGAAAATTCCTATTGTTCAGACCGGTTCCTTTGGTGCAGATATGGATGTTGCTTTATTAAACGATGGACCTTTTACCATTATTCTGGATTCCAGTGAGATTTTCTGACAGATATTTTTAATTGTAATTTATAAATATGTTGCATAATACCAACTTATAATTTGATAATGTTAGCTGCAACACATAGTTTTGTTATAAGCAGTCTATAGGAAGAGTGTTATATGAGCTAAATATATCAGTTCGCGAAATGTTGATTTTACGAACTGATAAGGTATCTTTACACCTGAACTTGATTTTATTATAATGGTTATTAGGAGTTTCTTGTTCAAGAAAGAATTCCCAAAAGGAGTTTTCATATGGATTACGTTGAACAAATCAATTTAGAAAATAAGAGGAAATTGCAGGTTCTATTAAAAGAACTTCCCAAATTCTGCAATGAGTTTTTTCGTTATCTGGACACCAGGAATACATCATCCAGGACAAGGCTGTCCTATGCCTATGATATGCGGTTGTTCTTTGAATTTATCCGTGAGAATAATCCTGTCTATGGGAAAATGGACATGCATGACATTCCCTTAAAGGTTTTGGATGAGTTGACGCCGGTAGACATTGAAGAATATCTGGCTTATCTTTCCTACTATGAGAAAAAGTCAGGGCAGGCAGTTACCAATGGTGAAAAGGGAAAGTCTCGCAAACTTTCTGCAATTCGTACAATGTACAATTACTACTTTAAAAAGGAATTTATCAAAACGAACGCGCCTTCTATGATAGAGACGCCCAAAAAACACAAAGACAATATTATCCATTTGGATAAAGATGAAGTTGCGGAATTGATTGCCACGGTTGAAAACGGCAGTTCCCTGACGCCGAGGCAGCTCGCGGCCCATCAGAAGACAAAATACCGAGATATTGCCATTCTCACATTGTTATTGGGCACGGGAATCCGTGTTTCAGAGTGTGTGGGATTAGACGTTGCGGATGTTAGCTTTAAAAATAATGGTATGCGCGTTGTGCGCAAGGGGGGCAATGAATCTACGGTTTATTTTGGAGAGGAAGTTGCCGGTGCGCTCTGGGACTATCTGGAACTTGAACGACCTTTGCTGGCAGAGAAAGCGCCTGCCGAGCAGGAAAATGCTCTTTTTCTATCGTTGAAATACAGCCGTCTTACTACGCGTGCCGTGGAAAAACTCGTCAAGAAATACACTGGCGCTGCCAATATTACCAAAAAAATTACGCCCCATAAATTGCGTAGCACTTATGGAACGAATCTGTATAAAGAAACTGGAGATATTTATTTGGTTGCAGATGCGCTTGGGCACAAAAGTGTAGAGACTACCCGCCAGCACTATGCTGCCATTGACGATGAACGGCGAAAGCTGGCGGGGAAATTCTCAGGAAGCATCTTTCGGGAAGATTAATACATATCCCGTTGCTTACAGCGGTTTTTATTTCTTTACATGTTTTATATCCATATAATGCATAATCATATCACAGCAGCCTTCAAAGCCGAGCTGGCTGCTGTCCAGCGTCAGATGGTAGCTTCTGGAGTCGCCCCATTTTTTGCTGGAATAATAATTATAATAGCTGGCACGTTTCTTATCCGTCTTGCGAATCATGTCTGCTGCTTTTTCTTTCGACACCTTAAATTTTTCCATGATATGATTGATTCGGAAATCTAAATCAGCATGGATAAAGACGCTCAGACAGTTTGGATGGTTTGCCAATGCATAATCTGCACATCTTCCGACGATAATGCAGGATTCTTTGTCTGCAAGATTCTTGATTGTCTCAAACTGAGCGAGAAATACTTTGTGGTTCAGCGGCATATCTAAAAATGGAGCCGATGTATAGCCGTTGACAGAGTAAGTGTCCATTACCAAGGAATACAGGAAACTGCTCGTAGGCTTTTCATCATGATTTTCAAATATTTCTTGGCAAAGCCCACTCTCCTTCGCCGCCAAAGATAATAATTCCTTGTCATAACATTTCACGTTTAACCGTTCGGAAAGCATTCGTCCGACATCCATTCCGCCGCTGCCAAATTCTCTGCCGATTGTAATTACAAACTTATCCATAAGATTACCACCTTTCCCTTACAATATATTATTATTATAGTATATTTTCTTTAAAATGTATATACAATTTTCAAAGTGGTTTTGTAAGCAGAGACTTAAAGTATTCAGGAAGTGGAGCTTCTATTTCCAGATATGTTCCAGTAGTTGGATGAAGGAAGCCAATGACAGCGGCATGTAAAGTCTGTCCTTGCAGTTTCCAGGGACTTTTACCATTCCCATACACAAAATCGCCAAGAAGCGGATGTCCTATGCTTGCCATGTGTACTCGAATCTGGTGTGTCCGCCCTGTTTCCAATACAAATTCCATCAAAGTATGGTTCTTAAACCGCTCTAATACACGATAATGTGTAACTGCTGGTTTCCCGCCGCGTACATTGACAGCCATTTTCTTGCGTTCTGCGGGGTGCCTGCCAATCGTACCCTCAACGACGCCGCTATCTATTTTGACAATGCCTTTGACAATGCCAAGATAACGTCTGGTAACAGAATGCTCCTTGATTTGCTCTGCAATTTTCACATGTGCATTGTCATTCTTACAGACAATCAGCGCACCTGTCGTGTCCATATCAATGCGGTGGACAATTCCCGGACGGATTTCACCGTTAATTCCGGAAAGGCTGTCTTTGCAGTGGTACATCACTGCGTTGACTAGTGTACCCGAATAATGTCCAGCCGAAGGATGGACCACCATGCCCTTGGGCTTGTTCACAACTAGCACGTCATCATCTTCATATAAAATGTCCAAAGGAATATTTTCCGGTAAAATAGCAATTTCCTGCGCTTTGGGAATCGTAACAGAAAGCAAATCTCCGTCACTTACATTGTAATTTCCCTTTTTAGGAATACCGTTTACTAAAATATGCCCATCTTTAATCAACTTTTGAAAAAAAGACCGCGAGAGTTCTGGATAAAGGCTGGATAATGCTTTATCCAGCCTCTCTCCCGCCTGTTCAATAGATAGCTCAAATTCCTGTGTAATACCCTTGGAATCCATGATAACTGCCTCCAAATTACATGCCATGAAACCTTGTTTATCTGCTTTGCGCTTTTTATACAGTATCAGATTCTTTTTTCTTGCGTTTCTTAAAATAAATCAGCCTTTCTATATCTTCATCTTTGTAATAGAAAAGGAAGAACAGCACCAAAAGTACCACGCCGCAGCTCACATAAATATCAGCCATATTAAAAATGGGGAAATCAATCAGTTCAAAATAGAAAAAGTCTACAACATAATCTAATACCAGACGGTCTACAAGGTTCCCAAGCGCTCCTGCTGTCAGAAGGATTAAGATGAATCTTGCCCATCTGAACTTTTTTTCCATAGGCGATTTCCAGTAAACAGAAATCATCAATATAAGCATGAGAAAAGTTCCGACTACAAACCAGGGTTTCATGCCCTGCATCATGCCAAAAGCAGCTCCGCGGTTTTCCAGATAGTGGAGTTGAAATACTCCTTTCACTAAAATGACGGAATGCCCGCCCTTTAAGTAAGTGGACGCAAGATATTTCGTAAACTGATCCAAGACCAGTAAAAGTATGCTGCTTGTTATTCCTACGAAACAACTAATTTTTTTCTCCTTCATAGATAACCTCTTCATTCTTCTATAATATGTGTAATACCTGCTAAAATCTCTTCATCGGATAACTCTTTCGTGATGAATGCTTCTCCAGGCGTCCTCAATACAATAAACTTGATCTTCCCGTGTTCCATTTTCTTATCAAGCTTTGTCGCAGCAAGAATTTCCTGTGGTGTGTACGAAAAGTCTTTCAGAGAAGTTGGCAGACCATAACTCTTTAGGATATGTTCAATCTCCTCTGCCTGCTGATCCGACAAATTGCCAAGCTGGCAGGAAATATATGCTGCGCCTGCTATGCCAAGAGCCACGCATTCCCCATGGTGAAGCGAAAATTCAGAAAGTTTCTCAATAGCGTGGCCGATGGTGTGGCCGAAGTTCAAAAGTGCGCGTTCCCCCTGTTCTTTGGGGTCATGTTCCACGATCTCTCGTTTAATCCGGCAGCTTCTGTAAATCATCTCTTCCATGGCGTCCGGCTGTTGTTGCATGATTTGGGAGCTGTTATCGCGGATAAACTGCGTATAAGATGCATCCTTGATAAAGCCATGTTTGATTAATTCGGCTGTTCCTGCACAGAACTGCCGCTGAGAAAGGGTTTTTAAAGATGAAATGTTCATGTATACCAGTTTGGGCATATAAAAAGCCCCTACCATGTTCTTGTACTGCATAAAGTCAACACCCGTCTTCCCACCAATGCTGCTGTCAGTCTGCGCTAACAGTGTAGTCGGCACCTGGACAAAATCAATTCCACGCAGATATGTAGCCGCTGCGAATCCTGTGAGATCTCCCACCACGCCGCCGCCAAGTGCAAGTAATAAATCCTTGCGGTCAAACTTATGTTGGATTAAATGTTCATAGACTTGTCCTACCGTATCGGTATTCTTGCTTTTTTCCCCAGCCTCAAACACAAAAGAGGTACAGAAGGCAAACATCGGTGCAAGTAAATCCTGTATTTCCTCTAAGTATAATGATGCTACGTTAGAATCAGTAACAATGCACACCTTATTGCTGCCATAACCTAATGACTTTAATTTGTCTGGCAGCGATGTAAAATCTCTTTGTATTTCAATATCATAATAAGGCGTTCCCTCATATGATACATTGAGTACTTTTCCCATAATGAAATTCCTTTCTATAATACCATATAGTTCTATTCCACTAAAAATCTATCTATTATTAAAATAGTCCAACTACAAGTATTTTTCATACTGTATTTTCAGTCGTCCTTTGCGCGTCTCGCCAAACGAATCTACAAAACGGAATCTCCCAACGGAACGGACGGAGATTAACTCTCCCGGTTTACATTCCACAGTAGTCTGTAATGTTTGGCGATTATTGAGAAAAATCTTGCCACCCTTTATCCATTGGCTGGCCTGGGAACGGGAGATTTTGCAGATGCATGCAATGACGCTGTCCAGGCGGTTGGAAGTAATAATCCCCTCTGCCAACTCTTTTTTCGGTTCAATTGTTAAGGAATCCGGTCGCACCTGTTCGCTTTTTACAACAGTATGGCGAATTCTAGTCAGCTCTTCCATCAAATAGCCTGAAATCTTTTCTTCGCAAAATACATAGATTTCCTCTTCGTTTACCAGGATATCTCCTAACTTTGAGCGTTCAATACCTAGGTTCATCAGGCTTCCCAGGACGTCTCTGTGAGTAAGAGCTTCCGCAAATTTCTTATTTACCGGCGTGATTTTCAGACATGCAATCGGATAATCCCAAGTATAACAAAGAGCATCAGGTATAAATGCTATCATCTGACGCTCGCTCAACTCATATCCGCCAAAGATTTCAAAACCGGAATAAAGATTTGGAATCTCCTGCTTAAATATATTTAATTCATTCAGATTCAAAAATTCGCTGAATACAACGATATCTTTCTGCCCTGCCTGCCTGGACAAATCAAGAAAACGTTTGGCTAAAAGTGATTCTTCCTTTGTCATGTCAGCCACTTAAAACTCCGTACGGATAGGCTGCATGTCCAAAGAATCCATAATGCTGGCAAAATCGCCGGACACGTCAACACTTGGCGGAGTAATGATAAATATGTAGTTGGATATCTTTTGCAGATTGCCATTAATGGCGAAACAGGAACCGGAAGTAAAATCTATGATACGCTGGGCAATGTCTACATCCAACCCCTCCACATTCAATACTACTGTTCTGTTTAGCAGTAATGTCTCTGTAATCTCTCTCGCATCCTCCACCGTCACAGGCTTAATAACGCACACCTCCATACCGGAAGCAGACTTCTTGGCCGTGCGCATAGGGGTTACCTTGGAACTGCTCTTGATAGGACGAATCTTCTTATCATCCTCGTCTATATCATCCTCTTCCTTATCCTTAGAACGTCCCCGCTTCCTGGGTAGCTCCTCCTCATAATCATCCTCATAGTCGTCATCATAAAAATCATCGTCATCCGAATTCAATCTCATAACATCTAAAAATTTATCTAACATTCCCATACTATTCGCCTCGCTTTAACTTATAACCTATCCATAGTTTCTCTCGCCAAAAATTCCGGTTCCAACCCGAACCATAGTAGCCCCTTCTTCAATGGCAACCATATAGTCGCCTGTCATGCCCATGGAAAGAACAGACATAGTTACATTATCAATGTTTTTCTGCTCGATGTCAACAGATAATTCACGAATTTGGCGAAAATATTCACGATTGTCTTCTGGATTGCTCACAAATGGGGCAATTGTCATAAGTCCTTTGACGTGAATATGAGGAAGAGCCGCCGCTTCCTTTGCCAGCTGTATGGCTTCCTCACGGGCAATACCAAACTTACTCTCCTCCCCGGCAATATTGACTTCCAAGAGGATGTCAACATCCACCTGCTTTTTAACTGACTGGCTGCTTATTTCCTGCGCAAGACGCAAAGAATCTACGGAATGGATGAGAGAGACTTTGTCTATAATATATTTTACTTTGTTCCGCTGAAGATGTCCAATCATATGCCAGCGGATATCTTCTGGAAGCTGTGGATACTTGTCCATGATTTCCTGCACTTTATTCTCGCCAAAATCCCGGCAATCCGCCGCATATGCCTCCTCAAGCATCCATATTGGTTTCGTTTTACTGACGGAGATCAGCGTTACTTCCTCGGGAGATCTCCCAGCACGCGCACATGCTTTCTTGATATTCTCCCGAACGTTTGCAAGATTTTCTTTTATCATCTCAAATCCTCCTATCTGGTAATTGTGCCTTTCGCACGCCTCTTCGTATTATTTTTGTATGATTTCATTTTCTGATATCCTGGAAGCGTCAAGTGCGATGTGGTCATACAGGGAGATGCCATATTTCGTTCCCGTACCTACGATGGAATACTCTTCATTCTGAAACAATACTTCTACCCTGCGGAACACGGCATATCCTCGGTTAATATTATAAACACCCTGTAATGGCTCCTGCTTATTTAACGTATATGTCTCATTGGAATCCGGTTTAAGGACGATCTCACCGCCTAATAAATCTTCTGCGGCAATGTAACAGGTATTGTCTTTCTCCTGAGCCACTGCGACAGCGATAAATTTAGTCACAAATTCACCGTTCTTGTCCTCATAACGGCACATGATGCCGTTGGAGTTATCTTCCCCACCTTTGGTGAGATAGTCTTTGGGCAATAAAAAGAATTCTTTCTCTGTCAGGGCAGTGTTGGGAATCTTTAAGCCGCTGGTATCAGCCAACAGCAACTCAACTTCCAGGTATCGTTCCGTTGCATAACGCAGCCCAGCGCTCTGGAACGTCAGAGCCAGATAAGATGCCCCATTGCGATTGAGAATCCTGGAACTTCCCCAGGCGGTAGAGTTATCTTTTTTAAATTCAACTTTAACAGAAGTCTCCTCCGCCAAATCAGCTGCCAATTTATCATCTATGGGAATAAGTAAACTCCAAATTTCACTGGTAATCAGCTTAAATGCCGGTTCCCCTGCGCTTACCTGCTCACGGTTCATCAAATTATTTTTTACATGGGCAGATTTATCGAAGATATCGTCGGTAAAGTTATCCAGAGTAGTGTTTTCCAGTCCATCCGTATTATAAACCACGATACCCGGCTCTGGTGCACGAAATGCATGGAGGCTCTTGTAATTACCATCTCCATCCATGCCGGACAGCGCATTCGCGCTGATTGCCTCCATCAGTTCTGCTTCCATATCATATTTAAAGGAATATACTTGATAAAAATTATCATCTGAATAATCGAGGACATATTCCTGCGCTGTTTTTTCCAGATTATCGTAAGCGCCTTTACCTGAGAACAGCTTTCCATCGTTTTTTGCCAGCATTTCCTGGTAGAAATTGCCATTTTCATCCACAGAATACACATAGCTATTGACGCCTACTTTCGTGGCGTCTTTGTTGTAATAACTAATGTACCCGGGAGAATCCGTATTGTATATCTTCTCCTCCCGCAAAGCTACTCCCGTGAATGTATTGTTCTGAGCAATCGTTCCCTGGGAAACCTCATACATCGCTACTCTTTCCGTTGTAAAATATTGAAAAATATTATACAGCATGTACACAAGAATAATTAAGAAAATTATAACACCTATATTGAGCTGGGAAGTTTTATGAAATTTTACTACTTTTTTATTGTTGTTTGCCATAAATTGAAGTCCTGTTTCTATATATGTTTAGAAATATTTTACCATTATATCCATGAATTTCCAACATGATTTTTTTATTATAGGTAATAATAAACTCATGTAAAAGGAGGAAATGCATATGAATACCAAAGGTTTAGATTACACGTTATTAGCACTTGTAATCATTGGTGCGATTAACTGGGGCTTAATTGGACTGTTCCGTTTCGACCTGGTTTCCTTTTTATTCGGCGATATGAGCTGGCTCAGCCGAATTGTCTATGGAATTGTAGGGATTGGCGGTCTGTATTTGTGCAGTGTATTTGGACGCATCCGCTCCATGAATGAAGCCTGAAAACAAAAAGCTCGCTTGTGAATATCCCACGCGGGGCGCGTTTGCGGAGTAATATCTTCCTCTTCCGTGCCCCTGCGGTTTTCGCAAGCGAACTTTTCTTATGTAAAAAGTGGCAATTTACAGTGATACGATAACTTTGCCTTTCGTACACTCCGGTAAATCCTTTTCATTCTTGGAAATACTCACTATAAAATTGACATGGAATTTGCTGCTTATTTCTTCTAACTTTGCAATAGAATGCTCAATATCGTTATCCTCTAACTTCGCAATTGTAAGAAAACTGTCTAAATACATTTCTTCCAAATCATGATCCTGCGAAATAATTCCGCACAGGAAGCCCAAGAATTCGTCACAATTTGTAATCAGATATTCAGAAGCGTTGATTAATCGAACTTTGTTGCTCAATTCATACATATGTTTTTGGCTCTTATCCAGATACACGATATTACCGGTAGCTGATTTCACCGATTCATTTACCTTATCTAACAGATGCTTTGTCTTACCTTTACCCTTTTCGCCAGCTATAATTTGTACCATGTCCATCTCCTCCTAGTCTCAACCGCTTTGTACAAAATAGATAATCAACACGTGGTTTATCAACGATTCTTTATCTAATCTGTAAACAACAATTTCTTTTTATACGACAATTATAGTATATATTTACAAAGAATTCAACAGCTATTTTTTGAGTTTCTCTATTTCGGTAACAGTTATGTGCTCATTCATGCAAGCATGATTCGCCCATAATAATGCGATGGCTGAACTGTTACCTATTTTGCACTTTCCAGTAACAATTCTGTCATCTCATGGTAGAGGTTTTCTCGGCTGTCAGATTTGTAGACAATCGAGATATGGGGAGAGCCGCTGCTGTTTTTGCTGTAAAGTACCAGGCAGTATCCGGCGTCATTGGTCGTTCCGGTCTTCCCGCCCAGGACTTCGATGCCTTCCGGCGTCTCCACCTCGCCATTCATATATTTATTCGTATTTTCCCAGTTTAGAGATGCAGATTCCCCTGTAGATTTCGTGATAGCTGCTGTGTGAAGCTGCGAACTAATAATCGCAGAAAATTTTTCTTCCTTCAGTGCAGCCTGAAAAATGAGATACATATCGTATACGGTGGTATAGTGCTCCTCGCTGTGCAGTCCATGCGGGTTGATAAAATGGGAATTCGTGGCACCCAACGCTAACGCTTCCTGATTCATCATGTCTGCGAACTTCTCTGTGCTGCCGGCTACCAAGTCAGCAATCACATTTGCCGCATCATTGCCGCTGCACAAAAGCAGCCCATATAACAATTCCTCCAAATTAACCGTATCGCCTACGGAAAGTCCACAAACGGAGGAGCCTGCCTCTAATTGAAGTTCCTGTTCCGTGACAGTTGCAGTTGCCGCAAGATCTCCATGTTTCAAAGCCACGTACGCCGTAAGTATCTTGGTGGTACTTGCCGGGTAGACGCGCCCATAAATATTCTTACCGAATTTAAGCTTATGATCCTTGACATCGAACAGCCCCGCTGCTTCCGAGAGAGATGCCGTAACATTTTGGCTCAGTAAATCTTCCGTTCCGGCAACGCAAAGGTCTTTGGCAAAAAATGTCTGGTCGCTCTCCGTAGTAACTGTGACATTCAACCCATAAGCCCGCGGGCTCTCGTATACATCATAAGGATTCTTTATTGTTATCTGCTGCCCGCAGCCTGTAAACAGTAAGGATACGAACAGAACTGCCGCCAGGATCCGTTTTATTCTATCTATACATTTCACGCCACTCTAAATCTCCTCTGTCTAATGACTTAATCAATAACTCTGCCGTGGCAAGATTCGTTGCCAGCGGAATATTGTACATATCACATAAGTGTACGGCATTATTTACATCCGGCTCATGTGATTTAGGGGTAATCGGGTCTCTGAGGAAAATTACCAAATCAATTTCATTATGCTCAATCTGTGCTGCAAGCTGCTGCGCACCCCCAAGATGCCCCGCTAGAAATTTGTGCACCGATAAATTTGTGACTTCCTCTATCAGCCTGCCGGTCGTTCCGGTTGCACATAGCTCATGCTTACATAAGATCCCCCGATAAGCTATACAAAAATTCTGCATCAGTTTCTTTTTTGAATCGTGCGCAATCAATCCAATATTCACGTTAAAAATCCCCCTTTCGGTATTTTAAAGGCTGAAGCCCCACATTTAACACAAGCCCAATTCCAATGAACAAACTCACCAAAGAAGTGAGGCCATAACTCACAAATGGCAGGGGAAGTCCGGTATTAGGCATCATTCCGGTTACCACACAGATATTTACAAAAGTCTGAAATCCAATCCACACAGCAACGCCGCCGCAAATCAGTTGTCCCGGCAAATCCTTCGCTTTTCTGCCTATGAGAATACATTCAATCACAATCAGCAAAAGCAAAATAAGGGTTGCCGCACTGCCTACAAATCCAAGTTCCTCTCCCACAACGGCAAAGATAAAGTCGGTCTGTGGTTCCGGAATAAAATTACCATTCTTGACAGAAAATACCGTATCATTGTTTAGCCCCTTTCCCCATAACATTCCGGAGCCGATTGCCATAATAGAATTCTGCTGCTGATATGCGTCAGTCGCATATTTTTCCGGCTGAAGCCATGCCATGATGCGCTTCCACTGATACTGGTCCAAAATCGTCTGCCCTGGCTGCAGAATCAGATAGACGAACAGTGAACCGGCAGGAACCAGCACGGCAAGAACACCTGCTATTATTTTATAACTTAACCCGCTTAAAAACAAGAGCGCAAGAAAAATAATTGCCACCACAATACTGGTAGATAAATCGGGCTGATGTTCAATCATGAACCAGGGAATAAAAATCAGAACTCCAGTTATAGCAAGAAAATAAATTTTATTTACCTTCTCATAATATTTTCCAAAATACCAGGAAAAAAACAAAATTAAAAGTACTTTTGCTAACTCTGACGGCTGAAAACGAAATCCCCCGATTTCTATCCAGCGCACGGCACCGCCGGCTTTATCCCCAAAGACGTGGAACGTTATCAGAGAAAGCAATCCTATGTTGAATGCGTATATCAGCCAATTGAACTTGAGGATAAAGGAATAATCTATGAGCGAGACAACAGCCATGGCAAACAGGCCAAGGCATAATCCCAAGATCTGCTTATTCTGCACAGATTTCTGCGCACTTCCAATAACACTGATTCCTATCAGGGTCAATGCTGTCACATAGATAACCAAACGAAAATTATAATCTTTAATCTGATATTGTTTAAACATAATATAACTTCCTTACTTCCTCTGCCATTAAAGCACAATGCAATTCAACAAACTTATATATCATCAATATCAATTGTACTACTCCGAAACCCCTGTATGCCTCATGTCCTTAATCGGAATATTGGCAAACAATGCTGGGACATTTCCATTATTTCCCTCAGACTCAGTCTGAGTAATCTGTATATCCAGACCTTCTGCATCAATCTCCATATACTTGGAAATCACCTGGATAATGTCATTCTTAATTTTCTCCATTATTTCAGGGGAACAATTTGCACGGTCGGAAACCAATAACAGCTTTAGCCGGTCTTTGGCAATATCACCGGAACTCTTCTTCTTAAACAGATCCATCAATCCCATTTTGATTTCCTCCTAATTTTTCTTAAACATTCCTTTTAGCTTGTTCCACATACCGTCCTTTTCCTCTAAGTTCAGAAATGGCACGTCCTCGCCTAAAACTCTGTGGCAAATATTTGCATAAGCAATTCCCGCTTTGCAGTCTGTGCCGACCAACGGCTCTCCCTGATTGGTAGAAATAACAATCTGCTCATCATCCGGCACGGCGCCAATGAGGTTGATTGCCAAAATATCTGTGACATCCCCGATATTCATCATATCACCGCGTTTTACCATGTCCATACGCAGACGATTCACGATCAGATCCACACGGGAAATTTCATTTGCTGTCAATAGACCGATAATGCGGTCTGCATCACGGATAGCAGATACCTCAGGTGTCGTGACAACTAGGGCACGGTCTGCACCTGCAATAGCATTTTTAAAACCTTGCTCAATACCCGCCGGGCAATCCAACAATATGTAATCAAATTCATCTCTCAACTCGTCAATCACCTTTACCATCTGTTCCGGGGAGACTGCCGACTTGTCTTTTGTCTGTGCAGAGGGCAGCAATGACAGGTTCGGATAACGCTTGTCCTTAATCAACGCCTGTTTCATGCGGCAGTTCCCCTCCACCACATCAACCAGATTATATACAATTCTGTTTTCAAGCCCCATGACTACATCGAGGTTGCGCAATCCAATATCGGTATCAATTAACACAACTTTCTTGTCTAACTGCGCAAGTCCTGTACCTACGTTTGCAGTGGTGGTCGTCTTGCCAACACCGCCTTTCCCTGATGTTATAACAATTACTTCACTCATTTCACTAAATCCTCCTGATATTTATATATTATTCAAAAGTCCTTTTGTAATCGGTTCAATATAAATATTACCATCCTTCACAATCGCAACCTGTGGGTCAATTTCCGCATCAGCGGAATGCCTCTTCTTGCGTTTTTTTCCTTCCTGTACTTTATCGGCGCTGCGGGCAATCACATCCCCGATCTTAATCTGAATGGGATCCATCACAAGCGCCGCCACAAAAGCCTGCTCGTTGCCGTTTGCTCCTGCATAAGCGTTACCTTTCAATGCTCCCAGGACAACAATATTGCCTTTTGAGATTACTTTGGCTCCCGGGTTAATATCGCCCAATATGATAATGCTGCTTTCACAGTCAAGCACCTGGCCGGACCGGAGCGTTCCCTTATAGAACTCTCCGGTCTTTCCTGCCTGCTCTTCTTCAAAACGTTCTATTTTCTGACGAATCAATTCCTCCTTGAGTGCATCATTGTCAAGAATGCAGATGATGTTCACAGATGTGTTGTCCGTAATTGTCTCAATAATCCTGAATTCTTCTTCCTGCGTCAGTTTTCTTCCCTCGAAAGAAATCGCCATCTTCGCGTTTTTAAAAAACCCTTCCGATTCCTTAAATTTATCTAAAATGCATTTTAATAATTCCTCAAAGTCCATGTGCTCATCTAAAATCAGGTTGATTCCATATTTATTGCTTTTTAACATCACCGGCTTTGACACTTTCATCCCTCCAAACTTTAATCTGTAAATCCATTGGCGCTGCTCTCGATGTCTTCTGCCTGCCCGTCTAACAATGACTGGCCATCCGCAGGATTGAAATAGTACTTTAAGATATTTTTGGAAACTTCCACAGCATTAGCAGAAGTATATCCATAAGCAATACGGGTGGTAATAGCAATTTCAGGGTTCTCATAAGGCGCATAACCAATGAAAAGCGCGTGGTTTGCCCTGGTCTCCATCTGCTGTGCCGTACCCGTCTTGCCGGCAACTGCAACTGGAAAATCTTTAAAAGACTTATTATTCTCGACCACCATGCGCATGCCGCTATGGATAGCATCCCAGGAGACAGGTGAAACATCCGTAATCTTACGGATAATCTCTGGTTTAAATTCCTTTACCATACTGCCATCCGCCGTTGTCTCTTTATCCAAAAGCGTCAATTGATAGATATTTCCACTGCTTGCCACTGCGGTTAAATACCTGGCAAGCTGCGTAGTCGTATAGTTATGATTACTTTGTCCAATGGCAGCGGTAATCGGATACTCGTCGGAAATCTGCGGGTCATTTTCAGGAATTTCAATGCCCGTCTTTTCATCCAGTCCGAACAATGCCGCATATTTTCTCAGCGCTGCGATACCTTTGTTCTCATTATACCCTCCGCCTTCGGAACTTAAACGATAACCCATCTCATAAAAGAAGTAGTTACAGGAGTCACGGATTGCCTCAGAGATGTTATCCTTGCCATGAGTGCTTCCGGGATAAATCCAGCATTTGGGAGATGGCGTGATGTTAGTATATTCTCCCTCGTCCTTAATCTGTTCCCCGACACTGACAATCCCCTCTGTCAATGCTGCTGCCGCAGTAATTGGCTTAAACGTAGAACCGGGCGCTGTCCTCTGTTGTGTAGCATTATTGTACTGAGGTACGGACAAATCCTTCTGTAGACTCTCAAAATATGCGGAATCTACGGTATTGGCAAGCCGATTCGTATCATACCCGGGATATGTCACGCAGGCAAGCAATTCGCCGGTATTCACATTAACCATGACGCAGCTCGCCGTGCAGGGGTCAAGCGCAAGCTGCGCAGGGGTAATCTCTATATTCTTAATTTTGTCTCGGAGAAAGTCAAATGCACTGAGGCTGCCGTTCGCAAGCGCTGCCTGTTCTCCATTTTTGTCTTTAAGAATGCCCTGTTCATAAAGAATCTGGCAAATCTGGTTTCCTGAAATCAGGTTATCCCGAATCATATACTGGTAAATCTTTTTGGAGAATTCTGTGTCTGTCTGTAATTCTTCCATAACATAAGCAATCAAAGCGTCATAAATTTCTGTAGAATCTGAATATTTTGATTCCGTATCAAAGCCGGTTATATCAATCCAGTCCATAGCAATGGCACGGTGGAGATACTCTGCAAGGCTTGCCGTGTCGTTTTTCCAGGAAAGATATACTTCATCATCCGTGTCTACTTTGTCTGACAGGAAAATTTTCTTTTCTCCAAGCATGGAAAGAATATAGCTCATATATACCTGATATTCCTTGTCCAAATCCCCATATTTTGCCGGGGACGGGGACGTGAACTGCTGGCGTAGGCTTTCAATGACATTTCCCTGCTTATTTTTAAAAATAGCATATATCTGCTTTTCTACCGGCTGTGCGTCTTCCTTTTCAAAATGTGTTATATCTATGACGCTGTTGTTGAGCAAAGCAAAATAGACGTCATCGATCGGAATTTTTATATCGGAAGCTGTACCTGTACTGGTATCATACTCCTTAATATTTTCAATATTAGCATAAACAATTCCGGCAAGCTCCTGCTCCAACATACGGTAAACTGCCTCTTGCAGTTCGGCGTCTATTGAGAGGTAAATATCATTTCCAGAAGAAGCGTCCACTTGCGCAATCATCTCTGTAATCCGCCCCATGTTGTCTGTATAGAAAGATTCCTTGCCCTTGCTACCTTGAAGCTGCTGATCCATAACCTGTTCAATGCCTGATTTGCCAACTACGTCATTGAGCGTATATTCGTCACTCTCTGCCGAGAGCGTATCGTATTCTTCCTGAGAAATCTTGCCCGTGTAACCGATAATATGGGAAAAGTATACACTGTCAACATATTTGCGAATGCTGTCTTCTGTGATATCTATGCCTTGAAGAATATCGGAATTCTCCTTGATGACAGCAACTGTCTCCTCACTGACATTCTGGGCAATCGTCGTCAAAACGTATTTCTGGTAATTATTCTGAGAAATTGCATAGCGCAACAGCATAATCTTGTATGCTTCCTCTTCGGTATATAAGGCGTCTTCCTCAGAAAGCTCTTTGGTATCCGTCTTGCCTTCCACATAAATATCAAATTTGTTCTGTAAATATTCAATAACTTGATCCGGAGTTGCCTCTCCCTCGTCATATCCAAGTTTCTTGTTATATTTCAGCTTGTCTACGCTTGTGTAGCCATACACGTCTGCCAGAAAACGCTTCAATGCCCGGTCTGATAAGGTAAATGTATAATTGCCATTCTCATTTCTCTGGACGTCAAAATTATTGGTGATTGTGTCCCCTTTTTCCTCAATCATATGAATGACCGTATTCAACTCTTCATTCAGCAGGCGGTTTTTAGATTTGGTACTGTTATATACGCCGTTATCCTCAATTGTGACAGAATAAGACAGCTCATTATATGCAAGCAGCTTGCCGTTTCTGTCAAAAATATTGCCTCTCGTGCCGGAAGTAACACGTTCTTTTCGGATTAAAAGCGTATAATTGTCCAGATATTCCTGCCCTTTAATGATTTGTAGCACAAAAATACGCTGTAACAGTATGCCAAACAACACGATTACTGCTACGCTGAGTGCAAATAGCCTGGAGGTCAGTATTTTTTTGCCATAATCTTTTATTATTTCAAACAAACTTGCTTGCTCTCCTTTTTTCGATTTTTTCTAAATTCTTATTAATCTTGAGGATTATAAAGTATAAAACGATTGTCACAAGGATGGTATACACCAGTTCCGGCAACATGATATTGAGAAGATAATAATCAATGCGAAACCTTTTTCTCAGGAAAAACAGGAACAGATACACCAGTATATTGTAGGAAAAATCGCTCGCGGCAATCAGAATTAATGGAAGCTTGATGTCATCCGGGAAAAATCGCTTGCGGAAGAATCCGTTGACATAACCGATATAGGCATAAATTAACGCATAGAACCCTATTACACTCCCAAAAAATATATCAAGAATCAGCCCACTGAAGAATCCAATCCACATCCCCTCTTTGCGGCCTCGCATGAACCCAAAAGATGACGTAACCACAATCAATAGATTAGGTGATATGGATGCAATGGAAAGCATCTGGAACAACGTACTCTGCAAAAGAAAGCACACAGTTATAATTAAAAATACAGCCAATTTACGTCTCATCTGTTCCGCTCCTTTAATCAGCCGGGGTCTTTTTCTTATCTTTAATTACCAAAACTTCTTGTAAATGCTGAAAATCAACGGCCGGAATTATAGTTCCTGAATAAGTAAGATTGTTGGAATTGCGCTCAATCGTATTTACGTATCCTATGAGAATCCCCTCTAAATACTTATCACTGATATGTGAAGTCACAATCTGCTCTCCTGTCTTAACCGTATCCTCGTCACATTTCAAATCAGTGAAACCAATGACCCGCTGCTCATTCATAGATACCAGATTGCCATTGACAATACAGCGGTCCGCCGTGGACAACGCCATACCGCTGACATTACTGGCATCATCTATGATGGAACGCACCTTGGCATAATTGGGCCCTGTGTCAATCACGATACCGACAAGTCCGCTGCCTGCAATCACATTCATATCTTTCTCTATACCATCCTTCTCTCCCTTATCAATGAGAAAGGTTGAGAACCAATTACCGCCGTCATTGCCAATGACACGGGCAGCAACCTTCTCGTAACTGGGATATTTCTGATCGAGTTTCATCAACTCCCTGAGATTATCCAGCTCATATTGCTCTAATTTGATTGTGTTTAATTCCTGCGTAAGCTCGTCCACCTGTGCTTGCAGCTCTTTGTTCTTCTGCTGTACATTCCGCAGTGATACCACGTCATCCGCGCGGTTAATCACCCAGGTAGCTACCTGATTAATCCCATTCTGCATGGGAACAAACACATACCCGGCAACCGTATTCAACGGCCCGCCGGACAAATTTAGGGTAAAGCTCACAAACATTACCAGCACACAGAGCACAGTAACTGCCAGAAGCGTATATTTGGTTGGGATAGAGCGTTTTGTTCTTCGTTTCATAAATACTTGCAACCTCTATTTATAAATTCTGGTTTTCATGCTAAAGGCAAGCTTCCGGTATTTTTCGTCTGAGACAATTTTGTCCAGGCCGCGCACTGCGCTTTCTTCCGGGTACTCGCAAGTATTTACCCGGATATTGGTTATCTGGGTAAACAGTTCGTCCAGCCTCTGGATTTTGGAGGAACCGCCGGTGATGTAGATACCGGAGTGAATGATATCCCTTGCCAGTTCCGGAGGAGTTTTCTCTAAAATCATCTTGATGGAATTGCAGATTGTATTCAATGGGTCTTTGATAGCTTCATACACAATGGAGGAGTTAATCTGCATTTCAATGGGCAGTCCGCTGACAACGTCCCTTCCCACAATTGTCTCCATAGTCTCTTCTTCCTGTGCGATGGCGCAGCCTAACGTCTCCTTCAGGTGCATAGCCGTTTTCTGTCCAATAACCAAGCTAAAATTACGCTTGAGATGATTGATAATAGACTCATCAATGCGTTTACCGCCAAAATGAAGAAGATCGCTCAGCACCAAGCCGCCCAGAGAAATCACGGAAATCTCTGTTGTATCGGCGCCAATATTCACAATCATGAAGCCCGTCGGGGAATTTACGTCCAAATCCAACCCTACCGCGTCCGCGATCGGCTTCTCACATAACAGCACGTTTCGCGGTTTAAATCGGCTCTTGTAGAACAAATCGAAAAACGCCTTCTTTTCCACTTCCGTAATGTCTGTTGGCACCGCAACGATGAATTCAGCTCCCTTGATATGGCTCTTGGCATATTTCTCCAATAATTCACCAATCATCATCTGCATATTGTTGTAATCTGCAATGACTCCGTTGACTACGGGAAAAGATACCTGAATACTGTCCGGCGCCTTCTCATACATAGCATATGCATCATCGCCGAAAGCATAGAGCTGGTTTTTGTTGACGATGGCAATGGTATTTTTCTCATTGATTACATTTCCGGTCCCCTTACAGAAAATCTTCAGATTGCAGGTTCCCAAATCAATTCCATATACATTTGCTGACATAACTTATGTTCCTTTCCTCTGGCCAAGCAGGCCGTTTTCTCTAAAGCTCATATATCTGTTGTCGCCAATAATAATATGATCTGCCAGGGCGATTCCCAGAATCCTCCCACTCTCCATGACCCGGTGCGTCACCTGTATATCTGCATCGCTGGGCGTAGGGTCGCCGCTTGGATGGTTATGGAGAAGTACTATGTGCACTGCGTGGCATTCCAGTGCGCTTATGAAAATTTCCCTGGGAGATACCAGAGAGTAATTTACTGTGCCGACAGAGACGACTTCATCTCCCAGCAGATTGCATTTTGCATCAAACATTGCCAACAGCAGCTGTTCCTTGGGCTCATGCCTGAGCGTTTCCATATAATAATAAGCAATGCTGGCAGGTTCATTGAGTCTTATATCCCCAAGCCTGTTGCATTTAGCGATACGCCCGGCAAGCTCAACGATACACTTTAACTGTGCCGCTTTGACTTGTCCGATACCCGGAATCTCTTTCATTTCCTGCGGGTTCATATAAACAAGATTCAAAAGGCCCTTATCCTTCTGTGCGAGCAATGTCTGTGCAAGCTGCAATGCTGTCATGTCCTTTGTGCCGCTTCTCAAAATCAAAGCGAGAAGTTCTGCATCCGAAAGAGCCTGCGCCCCATAGCGCAGAAACTTCTCCCGTGGCTGTTCTGATTCCGGCATTTCTTTCATAGTTATGTGTAAATTCATGCACTCCCTTTCACTCTCTCAAAAGCAAAGGAAAAATAATACATTTTATTTTAGCACAAAAGGTCTTTGATGTATACTAATTATTATTAAAAATTTATTAATCCCTCTTCATATAATTTCTGTAAAGACATCAGAATACCCAATTTTGCATGGTACCAGGTCAGCCCTCCCTGAAAATACACAGCATATGGCTCACGCAGGGGACCGTCCGCGCTCAATTCAATCGAAGAGCCCTGCACAAAGGCTCCCGCCGCCATAATTACATCATCATCATACCCGGGCATTGCCCATGGCTCTGGGGTCACATGGCTGTCCACGGGCGCTGCCGCCTGAATACCCTTACAGAAAGCAACCAAAGCCTCTGGGGATTGCAGGGTTACCGCCTGGATAATATCATGGCGGCTTTCGCTGCCATCAGGAACTACCGGAAATCCCAGGCTTTCATAAATGTTGGCCGCAAAAATGGCGCCTTTCAGGGCTCCGGCAACAACTGTTGGTGCAAGAAACAGTCCTTGGTAGAAGGACTGGATAACACCCAGGGAAGCCCCGACTTCTTTTCCAAGGCCGGGAGAGGTCAGGCGGTATGATGCGTTGTCTACGCACTCCTGTTTACCGACAATGTAGCCGCCTATCGGTGCAAGTCCGCCGCCCGGATTCTTGATTAAGGAGCCTACAATCATATCCGCGCCGACTTCCAGTGGTTCGCGCCGTTCGACAAACTCACCGTAACAGTTGTCCACCATACAGATAACACCCGGTTTGATTTCTTTGATGAACGAAATCAGCTCGCCAATCCGTGCCACAGACAATGTCGGTCTGGTCTGATAGCCTTTGGAACGCTGGATTGTCACCAGTTTGGTCTTATCATTGAGAGCTTTCTTAATATTGTCAAAATCAAAACTGCCGTCCGGCAAAAGATCGACCTGCCGATAAGTAACGCCATACTCCGCGAGCGATCCCTGGGAGGGGCGGATACCGATCACTTCCTCAAGTGTGTCATACGGCTTGCCAACCGGCGATAAAAGTTCATCCCCCGGGCGGAGGTTAGACATCAGCGCCAACGCCAATGCATGGGTGCCGCAGGTAATCTGCGGGCGCACCAACGCCGCTTCTCCATGAAAACAGGAAGCATAGACGTCCTCTAAGGTATCTCTTCCTAAATCATTATACCCATATCCGCTGCTTCCCATAAAACATTCTGCACTAACTTTGTGTTTTTGTAATGCTTTGATTACTTTTAACTGGTTGTACTCTGCCGTCTCGTCAATCTCGCGGAAACGCTCTTCTAATTTGCGTTCAAACTTACTGCCGTAAGCAAATACTTTTTCGTCAATCCCCAGTTCTCTGTAAATCTCTTTCATCTGCCATTCCTTTCTGCCTGTAATTACTACATACTGCATTTCGTGTTTATGTATGATAAAATGTTTCCCAATAATTGCATAAGTTGTATATGAAATTTCGACATTTTGCTGGTTTCGCATATGCCTATGCAATTACTACAAAATAATCTCTTTTTCTTTCAAAATTTCCCGCATATATGACAATATTTTATCATTGTCATAGTCAAATGTCTGCTTGTCCACCCAGATAACTTCACGCTCACGGCGGAACCATGTTAATTGCCGCTTAGCAAAATGCCTGGTATCGCGTTTTATTTGGTAAACAGCCTCTTCTAAAGTCAGTTCTCCCTCAAGATAAGCAAGGATTTCCTTGTAACCCAGTCCCTGCATAGATACCATAGAACGATTGCAGCCAAGTTCCTGTAAATCCTTTACCTCTTCCACAAGCCCATTCGCTATCATCTGTTCCACGCGGCCATTAATCCGTTCGTAGAGCTTTTGTCTGTCATCGTTGAGGACGAAATATGCAAAATTGTAGGGAGACTCCTTCTGCCGTTCCGCCTTGTTGTGGGCAGAAATCTTTCCGCCGCAGGCGTGGTGAAATTCCAGTGCGCGCACCATACGTTTGATATTGTTTTCATGAATCTGTTCTGCGGCTTCGGGGTCTGCTTCTCTCAACATCTCGTGTAAAACATTACCTCCCCGTTCTTTTGCCAGCTTTTCCAGAGCTGCCCGATAGCAGGTATCCCCTTGCTCCTGCGTAAAATCTATATCATACAAAAGCGCCTGGATGTAAAAACCCGTGCCGCCCACGATAATGGGAATCCTGCCCCCAGCATAGATTTTCTGCATATATTTTTGGGCATACTCCTGAAAACGAACGACATGGAATTCTTCATCCGGTTCAAACTCATCAATGAGATAATGGGGAATTTCCTGCATTTCCTCTTTCGTTATCTTCGCAGAGCCAATATCCATGTGGCGGTAAACCTGCATGGAATCCGCCGAGATGACAGAACCGTTTATCAGCCTTGCCAGGCGGATGGAAAGTTCCGTTTTGCCCACTGCTGTAGGGCCTGTCAGTATTATCAATGGTTTTTTCATCATAACACCCGCTTAAATTTTTTTTCTAATTCATATTTCGTCATAGAGATAATCGTCGGACGTCCATGCGGACAGTGATAAGGATTATCCAATGTCAGAAGTTCCCCAATCAGGGCTTCCACTTCCTGCCGCGACAATTTCTGGTTCCCTTTGACTGCCGCCTTACAGGACATGGAAGCAATCTTCTCCGTAATCATCTTCGGCGTCTCCCTGCCATGGAACACAGACAATCCATCCAACATCTCTACCAGCAAATCCCTTCCTTCCAGGCCGAAAAGATTTGCCGGCACGGATGTCACCGAATACTCCTTGCCGCCAAAATGCTCAAAAACAAAGCCCATTTCCTCAAAATAGTTTCGGTACTTCTTTAAAAGCGCTTCCTCCTGCATATTTAAGGTCAATAAAATGGGCGGATAAATTGCCTGCGATGTATAGTCCTTAGCGGCCAGGGATTTCATGGTGCGTTCATATAACACCTTTTCATGCGCCGCATGTTGGTCAATGATATACAATTGTTTATCAAATTCCACCAGCCAGTATGTCTCGAAAAGCTGGCCGATAATCCGGTGCTCCTTCCGGGAAGATATGTCAAGCAGTTTGCGCGTGATTTGTTCGCCCATTTTTTCAGGCGGAATGGCATAATCTGACGTTTCTGCCGCTAAATCCGGCTCATTTTCTGATATAGTGTTCTCTGCCGTCTGCTGTGGCTGCTTCTCTAACGTATGTATCTCTGCCGAATGCCGTTGTTGCTTCTCTAACGTATGTATTTCTGCCGCCGTCTGCGACTGTTCTTCTACTATAGGTTGTTCCGCCGTCTGCGTAGATTTTTCATACTTCTTTTCATAAGGGCTGTCCTTGCGGATTTCCGCTTTGATTGCCTGTAAACGTTTTGCCTCAAAGGGCTCCGGCGCCTGCCTGCCGGAGTTTAAATGTTCCTTTTTCTGCTGCTCCTGTCGCTTTTTGGCTTCTCGTTCATTTTCCAGACTGACCTGATAGACAAGCTCGCTTTGATTGATGGCCTTTCTCACCAAATCCGTGAGAAATTGATAAATCGCCTCTCCGTTGGAGAAACGCAGTTCCATCTTTGTGGGATGGACATTAACGTCTAACAATTCCCCCTTGACAGAGATGTGCAGCACGGTAAATGGGTACTTATGCTGCATAACAAACGACTTATAGCCTTCTTCTATGCTTTTGGCAATGAGCGCGCTTTTAATGTATCTTCCATTAATAAAGTAATTCTCAAAATTGCGGTTCCCTCGGGAAATCAGGGGCTTACCGATGAATCCACTGACCGAAAACAACTCGTTTTCCTCATGCACTTCGAGCAGATTTCCCGCAATATCCCGTCCGTAAATATGGTAAATAATTTCCTTTAAATTGGAATTTCCTGAGGTATGCAGCTTGAGCTGGTTATTGGCAATGAATTTAAAAGAAATTTCTGGATGCGACAAGGCGAGCTTTTCCATCAAATTGGCGATATACCCAGCTTCCGTCTGCGCCGTTTTTAAAAATTTCCTCCTCGCCGGGGTATTGTAGAATAGATTACGCACTAGAAACGTCGTTCCTTCTGGGGCGCCAATCTCTTCCGATGACTGCTCTTTGCCACCTTCTATCACATAGCGGACGCCACTGATGCCCAGAGAGGTCTTCGTAATCAGCTCCACCTGGGAGACGGCTGCAATGCTGGACAATGCCTCACCGCGGAATCCCAAAGAGGAGACGGTAAAGAGGTCTTCCACACTTTTAATCTTGCTCGTCGAATGACGCAAAAATGCCAGCGGAACTTGTTCCTTTTCAATGCCGCAGCCATTATCGGTAATGCGGATAAACGAAATACCGCCCTCCTTGATTTCTACCGTAATCGCGCTGGCCTGCGCATCTATGGCATTTTCTACCAATTCCTTCACGACTGAGGAAGGACGCTCAATCACTTCCCCGGCGGCAATCTTATCAATTGTCTGCTGGTCTAATATCTGTATATTTGGCATATCTCGCTCCTATAATTCTGATTAATCCGGAAACTGTTATCAAATCCATTGCAATTATCCATCCGCTGTTACTGCGGCTTTGCCATGGCTGCCATTGTTTCTGCCTTTCAAGGAAATCATCAAGTTATTGAGTTTACATAATATTTTTATGTAAACCTACCAACGGTTTTTGATCTTATTTTGTAACTGATATAATTTGTTTAAGGCGTCAATAGGCGTTAAATTGCCCAAATCCAAATCCTTCAATTCCTGAATGATATCATCATCTTTTACTGTATCAAACAATGACATCTGCGTCAAATCAACTTCATCGAGTTTCTTATTTTGTTTCTTTGCTGGCGCCCCTTCCACCGTTATACGTCCCGTAAATTCCGCAATATCATGCGCCGACAGCTCCTCGGCAATCACCTTGGCGCGCGCAATCACAGAGTCCGGCACGCCGGCAATTTTCGCCACCTGAATGCCGTAGCTCTTGTCTGCGCCTCCAGGGACAATCTTGCGTAGGAATACGATATCGTCCCCTTTTTCTTTGACGGCAATACAGTAATTATTCACGTTATCCAATTTGCCTTCCAATTCTGTGAGTTCATGGTAGTGGGTGGCGAACAAAGTCTTTGCCCCCAGCAATTTGGGATTGCTGATATGTTCCACGACTGCCCAGGCAATGCTGAGTCCGTCAAAGGTACTGGTACCGCGCCCGATTTCGTCAAGCACAAGCAGAGAGTTATGCGTGGCGTTCCTTAAAATATTGGCAACCTCCGTCATCTCCACCATAAAAGTGCTCTGCCCGCTTGCCAGATCGTCGGACGCTCCTACTCTTGTAAAAATGCGGTCCACAATACCTATTTTGGCGCTTTGTGCCGGCACGAAACTGCCAATTTGCGCCATCAGCACAATTAATGCCGTCTGGCGCATATAGGTGGATTTCCCGGCCATATTAGGCCCGGTGATAATAGAAATACGTTGCTTCTTGTTATCCAGGTAAGTATCATTGGCGATGAACATATCATTGTTTATCATTTTCTCAACGACCGGATGACGCCCATTTTTGATGTCGATAATGCCCTTTTCGTTGAGAGAAGGGCGGCAGTAATTGCCTTGTTCCGCCACCAATGCAAGTGCAGAAAATACATCAATGCCCGCCACTGCTTTGGCAGTTTTTTGTATTCTCAGCACTTCACCGGCAATTTTATTGCGGATATCCTGGAAAATCTCATATTCCAAGGCTACCAGCTTGTCCTCTGCACCCAGTATAATATCTTCCAGTTCTTTTAAATCCGCGGTGATGAAACGTTCGGCATTTGTAAGCGTCTGCTTACGGACATAGTCATCAGGTACCATATCACGGTAAGAATTTGTTACTTCCAAGTAATAGCCGAACACTTTGTTATATTTAATGCGTAAATTTTTGATACCGGTGCGCTCACGCTCCTTTGCCTCCAACTCCATCAACCAGCCTTTGCCCTCCGTCTTTGCATGGCGCAGCTTATCAATTTCCTCATCATAGCCTTCTTTG
>CAJUTD010000021.1:38918-42058 GCA_910589635.1 uncultured Lachnospiraceae bacterium
AGAGGATCTAAATCCGCCTGAATATCCCTAAGCAAAGGCGATTTAAATTCATCCAAAAGATGTTTTAGAAAGGGAAGCATTTCTAAGGAAGATTTAAAGGCAATCAAGTCGCGGGGATTTGCCGTCTGGTAAGTTACTCTGCCAATTAGCCGCTCCAAGTCATAAATGGGATTTAAGTACTCACGAAGCTCTTCCCTTGTCATAGCATGTTCTTTCAATGTTTCGATTGCATCCAGCCGCCGCTCAATCTCCGCCTTTTCAATCAAGGGCTGTTCCACGAAACTTCTAATCATTCTCGCACCCATAGCCGTTTTCGTCTTGTCCAGTACCCACAGCAGAGAACCGCGTTTTTGTTTTTCACGCAACGTCTCCACCAGCTCCAGGTTACGTCGTGTGGAGCTGTCGATAATCATATATTTTCCTGTACTGTACAGCTGCAAGGAAGTCATATTTCCCAGGCTGTTTTTCTGAGTTTCATAGAGATATTTCAACAATGCGCCTGCCGCCACAGTACCGGAGCCGTAATCTTCGAGGCCCAAACCCTGGATATCTGCAACTTCAAAGTGCGAAAGCAATGTATTCTTAGCTGTCTCATCACTGAAATACCAGCTATCCAGTGAATAAATGGCAATATTCAGCCTGTGCTTTAAATCCTCAAAATCCATACCTGTCATATAAAATGCTTCGTTGCAGATAATCTCTGAGGGTGTAAATTTATGTATCTCATCTAAGAGCTTCCGCTCCGTGTCCAATTCTGTCACAAAGTAATCGCCGGTCGTAACGTCTGCGATGGAAACGCCATAGCGGTCTGCAATATAGACGATACACATGATGTAATTATTTTTGGTTTCATCCAATGCCTGTGTGTCCAAATTGGTTCCAGGGGTCACAACGCGCACAACTTCCCGTTTTACGAGTCCCTTTGCCATTTTGGGGTCTTCCACCTGTTCGCAGATTGCCACCTTATACCCTTTCGCCACCAGTTTATTCAGATACCCTTCCACGGCATGGAACGGCACGCCGCACATGGGGGCACGCTCCTTGAGTCCGCAATTTTTGCCTGTCAGCGTGATTTCCAATTCCTTGGACGCCGTCAGAGCATCCTCAAAAAACATTTCATAGAAATCCCCCAACCGGTAAAAAAGAATACAGTCCGGGTATTCTTTCTTTGTCTCCAAATATTTCTGCATCATCGGCGTCATTTCTGCCACAACGAATCCCCTCCTTTGTACTTTTGTGCAATCGCTTCTGCAATTTTCATGCCGTCCATGGCCGCTGACATAATGCCCCCGGCATAGCCGGCGCCTTCCCCGCATGGATAGACGCCTTTTCTATTACTCTCAAACGCTTCATTCCTGACAATGCGCACCGGCGAGGACGTCCGGCTCTCAACCCCGGACAGAATGGCGTCCTCACGGTCAAATCCTTCTATCTTACCTGCAAATTTGTGCATCCCCTGGCAGAAGGATTCCTTAATATCCTCTGTAAAAAGCTCATGCAGAGCAGCAAACGTATGCTGCCCTTTGATTTCCGATGTAAAACCGCCATAACTTTGTGAAAGTTCTCCCCGCTCATAGTCGCCAAAAAGCTGCTGGGGAACTTTACCGTTGCCAAGTTCGTAAGCTTTTTTCTCTAAGTCACGCTGAAACCTTACGCCGGCCAGTGCGCCATCCCCTGGGAAATCCTCGGGCGTCACGGTAACGATAACCGCACTGTTGGCATTTTTGCCGTCTCTTTTGCTGTAACTCATGCCATTGATGGCAAGACATCCCTCCTCCGAAGATGCATTCACCACATAACCACCCGGACACATGCAAAAGGAATAGACGCCTCTGCCATTTTCCAGATTAGCTGTGACCTTATATGGGGCAGCCTCTAGCACCGAGGCCGCCTCTTTCCCATACTGAGCCTCGTTTATCATAGTCTGGGGATGCTCCACGCGCAGCCCTACGGCAAAAGATTTGGCCTCCATCTGAAATCCACGGTTTTCTAACATGGCAAATGTATCTCTTGCGCTGTGTCCGATAGCAAGCACCGCCACTTCCGTCTCTATATTAAGAGATTCTCCGGTTATCTGATTGCGGCACACCAAGGACTGGAGGATGCCATTCGTAAATTGCAAATCCGTCACGCAGGCGTCAAACAAATAGGAACCGCCCCATGCCTCTATCTGACTGCGCATATTCCGTATCACCTGCTTTAAAACATCTGTTCCGATATGCGGTTTGGCTTGATAGGAAATAGCCTCCGGCGCGCCATGACGGATAAAAATGTCCAGTACCTTCTGAGTTCTGCCTTTTACATCTTTTACAAGCGTATTCAGTTTCCCATCCGAAAAAGTTCCGGCGCCGCCCTCGCCAAACTGTACGTTCGTGTTAGGATTCAGCACGTTTTTCTGCCAGAAGTTTTCCACTTCCTTTGTGCGTTCCTCTACTGGTTTTCCACGTTCTATAATCAGTGGACAAAACCCATGTTCTGCAAGCAGATAAGCGCAAAAAAGCCCTGCGGGGCCGCTGCCAATCACTACCGGAGGATGCTGTAAGGAATGCTCCCCTCCTTGGGGAAATCGGTAAATAACATCCCTTGCCAGTGAAATCTGTTTTCCCTTTGCACGGCGCAGCGCCTCTTTCTCATTTCCGACAGAAACATCTATTGTATAGACGAAAGAGACCTCACTTTTCCTACGGGCGTCTACGGACTGCCTGCGAATCTTGTATCTCACAATTTCATTGGTTCTCACCCGCAATGCTTTTGCAAGCTTGTGCAATAATTGTTCTTCTGTATGGGTAATTGGCAGCTTAAGCTGCTGAATCCTTATCATACGTTCCTCCTCTGTTATCAAGCGCTGCTTTCAAAAGTGCAACACAAAAACTGTCCGGGATCTATTTGTACGCAGTATCTATGTAAACTCTGTTCTCAGCCATACAGCAGGAAGCCGCCTCTTTTCCCGCTACATAGCCGCTAGACCACGCCCATTGTAAATTGTAACCGCCGCACATGCCGTCCACATCCAATACCTCCCCGGCAAAATAGAGTCCCGGCGCCAGCCTGGATTCCATCGTCATGGGATTGACTTCGCTTGTGTCTACGCCGCCTGCGCTGACCTGGGCATAGTCAAAGCCTTTCGTTCCTGTGATGTC
>CAJUTD010000022.1:0-5860 GCA_910589635.1 uncultured Lachnospiraceae bacterium
ATACAGTCCTTGGAGAGGGACTATAAACACTACTACTATATAATACGAGGAGAAATAAACCATGATTGTAATCGCCGGGCTGGGAAATCCCACGTCCAAATATAAAGGTACGCGCCACAATGTCGGTTTTGAGGTGATTGACATGCTGGCGGACAGATACAATATCCGAGTCAAAGATAAGAAACATCAAGCTTTGTGCGGCATGGGGCTTATAGAAGGGCAGAAGGTACTATTGGTGAAACCGCAGACGTTCATGAATCTGAGTGTAGAAAGTGTTGGCGCAATTCTCAATTTTTATAAGTTGGAACCGCAATCGCAGTTGATTGTCGTTTATGATGATGTCAGCTTAGAGCCTGGCAGGCTGCGCATACGCAAGAAGGGAAGTGCAGGAGGGCATAATGGCGTTAAGAGCGTCATCAGCCATGCAAAGACCCAGGAATTCCAGCGGGTGAAAGTCGGTGTGGGTGAGAAGCCGGAGGGGTGGGATCTTGCAGACTATGTATTGCGCTGTCCACCGAGAAAGGAACGCATTCTGTTAAGGGAAGCCTTTGAGGATGCATGCACAGCAATTGGACTGATGGTTCAAGGGAAGACCGATCAGGCCATGAATCAGTTTAATTAATATATATTCTGGTCCATTTTGGTATGGCTGTGCGGCCTGAATGGCAGAGTATAATTTTAAGCATCATAAATTGGGCAATGCCTAAGTAGGAGGGAAAATGAAAAGTTTTACAGAGCCCTTGGAAAGGCTCGAAGAATACAATAAATTAAAAGTAAAATTAACAAAAGAGAAAGGGATTATGCAGGTTTCCGGGTGTATTGACACTCAGAAGCCTCATTTCATGTATAGTCTTCTGGGTGGGGGGGACAGCGGCATAATCGTCACTTTTCAGGAACAGAAAGCGCGGGAGATTTATGACGCTTACCGTTTCTTTGACAGGGATGTGGTCTATTATCCGGCCAAGGACGTGCTGTTTTACCAGTCAGATATCAGGGGAAACCTGCTGACGGCAGAGCGGCTAACGGCGATCAAATCCCTGGTTGAGCGGGAACGTGTCACAGTAGTCACAACGTTTGACGCCTTGATGGACAGGGTGCTGCCGCTTGTGGAGATTAGCGGGTTTATTATGGAATACGCCGTCGCTGCCACATTGGATATGGAGGAGGCGAAGGGAAAACTGGTGCGCATGGGCTATGAGCGCAATTACCAGGTGGAGGGCGCCGGGCAGTTTGCCATCCGTGGTGGAATCCTCGACATTTTTCCGCTGACGGAGGAGAACCCCTACCGTATTGAGTTGTGGGGAGATGAGATCGACTCTATTCGCAGCTTTGATGTGGAGAGCCAGAGGTCAATAGAGAATTTACAGAAGGTGCGCATCTATCCGGCAAGCGAGGTCGTGCTGTCAGAGGAGCGCATAAACCAAGGGCTGGCGAAGATAGAGCAGGAGAAAGAACGACTGTATACATCCTTTCGGCAGGAGATGAAGACGGAGGAGGCGCATCGGCTGAAAACATCGGTGGAAGCGCTGGCGGAAGAGGTCGCAGAGCTTGGGCAGAGCAGCGGATTGGATAGTTATCTGGCTTATTTTGCAGAGGAAACAGTCTCATTTTTGGACTATTTTGATAGGGAAAAAACGGTTGTATTTTTGGATGAGCCGGCAAGGATTGCGGAAAAAGGGCGGGTATTGGGCCAGGAGTTTGCCGAGAGTATGCAGCACCGCCTGCAAAAAGGCTATATTTTGCCAGGTCAGATGAACGCCTTGTATACGGGAGAAGAAATTTTAGCCAAAATGCAACGTCAGAAATGTGTGGCTTTGACAACGCTTGATTTAAAGGTAAATGAAATAGATATAAAAACAAGATATAATATAACGACGAGAACGGTCAACCCCTATAACCGCAGTTTTGAACTGTTGGTGAAAGATTTGCAACAGTACCGCAGGAAAAAGTATCAGGTAATTCTTTTGTCGGGTTCGGCTACAAGGGCTAAGCATCTGGCAGAAGATTTGCAGGCGGAGGGCCTTAGTTCCTTTTACAGTGAGGATTACGGCCATTTGATACAGGCTGGGGAAGTGATGGTGGCCTATGGCAAGCTGAAAAAGGGCTTTGAGTACCCGGATCTCAAGTTTGTGGTGATTACGGAGAGCGATATTTTCGGCGGAGAGAAGAAGCGCAAGAAAAAACGTAAGATTTATGAGGGCGAGAAGATTCAGAGCTTTACGGATCTGAGCGTGGGAGATTACGTTGTACATGAGCAGTACGGTGTAGGTGTTTACCGTGGTATTGAGAAGATTGAGATTGAGAAGACGGCGAAAGACTATGTAAAGATTGAGTATGACAAGGGCAGTACGTTGTATGTGCTTGCCACACAGCTGGAAGCAATTCAAAAGTATGCCGGAGCCGAGGCCAAGAAGCCTAAGATTAACCGGCTGGACGGGCAGGAGTGGAAAAAGACCAAAAACCGTGTCCGAGGCGCGGTAAATGAGATTGCCAAGGAGCTGGTGGAGCTCTATGCCGCCAGACAGCAGACGGAAGGGTTCGTATACGGGCCGGATACCGTGTGGCAGAAGGAGTTTGAAGAGCTGTTTCCTTTTGAGGAGACAGAGGACCAGGCTTTGGCGATTGAGGCGACGAAGCGGGATATGGAGAGCAAGAAGATTATGGACCGCCTGATCTGCGGGGATGTAGGCTATGGCAAGACGGAAATCGCCATCCGTGCCGCTTTTAAGGCGGTGCAGGAAGGTAAACAGGTGGCGTATCTGGTGCCGACCACAATTTTGGCGCAGCAACACTATAATACGTTTGCCCAGCGGATGAAAGATTTTCCGGTGCGGGTGGATTTAATGTGCCGTTTCTGCACAAACACTCAGATGAAACAGACTGTAGCGGACTTAAAGCGTGGCATGGCTGATATTGTGATTGGCACGCACCGCATTCTATCTAAAGATGTGGAATTCAAAGATTTGGGCCTGCTCATCATTGATGAGGAACAGCGATTTGGCGTGGCACATAAGGAAAAGATAAAGCAGATGAAAAAGGATGTGGATGTGCTGACGCTGACGGCAACCCCGATTCCCAGGACGCTGCATATGAGCCTGATTGGCATTCGTGATATGAGCGTTCTCGAAGAGCCGCCGATGGACCGCCTGCCAATTCAGACCTATGTGATGGAGTACAATGAGGAAATTGTGCGCGAGGCGGTGAACCGTGAACTTGCACGAGGCGGACAGGTTTTTTATGTGTTTAACCGCGTCAATCAGATTGTGGAGGTTACCTCTAAGATTGCAGAGCTGGTGCCGGAGGCAAACGTGGCTTTTGCCCATGGGCAGATGAAGGAGCGGGAGCTTGAGAATATCATGTATCAGTTTATCAATGGGGAGATCGACGTTTTAGTAAGCACCACCATCATTGAGACCGGGCTTGATATTTCTAATGTAAACACAATGATAATCCACGATGCTGACAATATGGGGCTGTCCCAACTCTATCAGCTCCGCGGCAGGGTGGGGCGTTCCAACCGTACTGCCTATGCGTTTTTGATGTACCGCAGGAATAAGATGTTAAAGGAAGTAGCGGAGAAACGCCTATCGGCGATCCGGGAATTCACAGAGCTGGGCAGCGGCTTCAAGATTGCCATGCGGGATTTAGAAATCCGGGGAGCGGGAAATCTGCTGGGTGCAAGGCAGCATGGACATATGGAGGCGGTGGGCTATGATCTCTACTGTAAGATGCTCAATGAGGCGGTGAAGAACCTCAAAGGAGAGAAGACAGAGGAGCAGTTTGAGACGACGCTCGAGTTAAATGTGGATGCATTTATTCCGCCAACGTATATTCCCAATGAATTTCAGAAACTTGATATTTATAAGCGGATTGCAGTCATTGCCGACAGAGAAGAGAGTGAGGAGATGATGGAGGAGCTGATTGACCGTTTCGGGGAACCGCCGAGGTCTGTGGAGAATCTTCTGGCAATCGCACAGTTGAGAGCGAAAGCGCATGATTGCTATTATACTGAGATTAAAGAGAGTAGAGATAAAATTAAATTTGCATTCTATTATCAGGCAAAGATAAACCCGGGGAACATTATGCAGATGGCGGAGAAATACGAGGGCGCGCTTAAATTTGTGCGGGATATGAAGACGCCGTATTTTGAGTATAGCAAAGATAACAATACTCGCTTAAAGGCCCTGGGAGTTTTAGAGCAGGTGGAGATGATATTGAATGATACCAGGGAGCTTTTGGTAGATGAAAGATAGTTGCGAAAAATCTGTGAAATCAGAGAAAAATAGTTGCTAGCACGAAAAAAAAGAACTATAATACTATTAAATGCGCCGGAGAAACGGGCGTAAGTTTTGCCGCGGCAGCCGGCAGGGGAGTCGAAATCCCTTGCGGCGGGCGTTCCGTGGGGAAAATTAAAGATACGCACAGGAGGATATTATGAAAGTGAGAAAATTACTGCCGCTGCTCATGGCTGCGGTATTGGGAGTGTCCGCGTTGGCCGGATGCGGCAATAGTATTGATGCGGATAAGGTTGGTGCAACGCTGGATGGGCAGGAGATTTCTTTAGGGTTTATGAACTTCATGGCTCGTTATCAGCAGGCAATTTATGATGGACAGTTTTCTTCTATGTTTGGCGAGCAGACAGATACTTGGAGCCAGGAGCTGTTTGAACAGGGCACAGATGCTGAGACGTCCGTGAAGAACAATGTTGCCGACAGCATAGAGGAATTTTATTTGCTGGAAAAACATATGGCAGATTATAAAGTTGAGATTTCGGACGAAGAGCTCACAGCTGTCGATGAAGCTGCCGACAAATTTATGAAGGATAATTCCAAGAAGGCGTTGAAGCAGCTGGGAGCAACGAAGGAATATGTAAAAGAAATGCTGCGCCTTTCCACGATCCAGGCCAAAATGCGCATTGCAATCCATGCAGAAGTGGATACAGAAGTGTCTGACGAGGAAGCTGCGCAGAAGACAATCAGTTATGTGCAGGTAGCTTGCAAATCTACCACAGATGAAGAAGGCAAGACTGTAGAATATACAGAGGAAGAAAAAGAAAACATTAAGAAACAGGTAGAGGATTTCCGTAAATCAGCCAAAGATGATTTTAAGGCGGCGGCAGAAAGTGCAGGCTATACGGTATCAGAGGCTTCTTTTGGCGATAAAGATGAGAGCTATACCTTAGATGATGCAGTTATTGAGGCGGCTAAGAAATTGTCTGAGGGCAAGATCAGCAAGGTAATTACTACAGACGATAATTACTATGTGGTGCGTATGGACAGCACATTTGACAAGGAAGCAACAGAGACGAAGAAGAAATCCATTGTCACTACACGTAAGAATGAGCATTACACAGAGGTTTGTGATGGTTATAAGGAAAACGCAAAATTTGAACTTAACGAGGAAGAGTGGGCAAAGGTTAAGTTTGATGAACTGTTTTCCATAAAGGCAGCAGAGACCGATGAAGCGGCTGATGATGCAGCTGACGGAGCTGCAACGGATGAAGCGGGAAGTGATGACGCCGCAGCCGATGATGAGAAAGCAGACACACAAGAGTAAAACGGCAGAAATGATTTCCGCAGGCAATGTACTTATAAAGTACTAAGCAAACAGCCGTACGCGCGCGGGGTATTTGGCCTGCTGGATTTAGCCGGTTTTAACTGGATATTGTAATTGGGAGAGGGTATGCGAGACGAAAGAATATCGTTTCCATACCCTCTTTTATATCTTAGAGGATTAAGGTGTGAAAGGATGAAAAAAATATGCCGGGCAGGAATCCTAGTGGCAGCGGTAATTGTGTTTGCAGGATTTGCCTGTATACAATACCGAGATCAGAATCCACAGCGGTATGAGGGACAGTTTT
>CAJUTD010000022.1:5870-40268 GCA_910589635.1 uncultured Lachnospiraceae bacterium
GGTTACTGGGTATGCGGACAGCCAGCAGGATTTCTCAGAAAAGCTTGAACTGCTTCAGGATAAACTTGTATATTACCATCAGCTTTACGATATTTACCACACATACGATGGTGTCAACAATCTCAAGACAATCAATGATAATGCCGGGGTGGCGCCTGTAAAAGTGGAGGCGGAAATCCTCAATCTGCTCAAGTTGGGGAAGGAAATGTATGATAAGACTGAGGGAAGGCTGCATATTGCGTATGGCAGCGTGCTATCTCTGTGGCATGAATACCGTGAGGAGGGATTGCAGGATCCGCGTCACGCAAAGCTGCCGCCGCAGGCCGAGCTTGATGCGCGCGCTGGACATATAGATATAGAAAAAGTAATACTCGATGAGCAGTCATCCACTGTTTATCTTGCCGATGCGCAGATGTCTCTGGATGTGGGAAGTATCGGCAAGGGATATGCGGTGCAAAAACTTGCAGCATATGCCAGAGAAATCGGTCTGGAACATGCGTTGATTTCCGTAGGTGGAAATGTATGTGCGGTGGGAAGCAGGGCAGATGGGACTCCCTGGCGTGTAGGGATAGAAAATCCGACGCTTGACAGCGAGAAACCGTACCTGGCGGCGGTCGGTCTTTCGGCTGGATGTCTTGTCACAAGCGGAGACTATCAGCGGTATTATGAGGTGGATGGCGAGCGATATTGTCATATCATTGACCCTAAGACCAATATGCCGCCGCAATATTTTGCTTCCGTGTCGGTGCAGGCGGAGGATTCCGGCGTTGCCGACGCGCTGTCGACATCTCTGTTCAATATGGAGTATGCGCAGGGCGTTTCCCTGGTGGAGGATATGGAAGGCGTAGAGGCAATGTGGGTCGGAAAGGATGGTGAAATTCGCTATTCCAGCGGGTTTAAAGTCTATGAAGAAAAATGATGTTAAATTGCTGGCGGTATTGCTCGGGGGTGCGCTGGCAGCCTTTGTGGGGATGTCCCTTTATTCACGTTTTTCGACGAAAGAGCCGCAGGCCGTTATCCTTTTAGATGGCAAAGAGCAGGGCCGCTATCCCTTATCAGAGGAAACAGTGGTAGAAATCCGTCAGGAGGACGGCAGTTATAATATATTACGGATTCGCGATGGAAAGGCTGAAATCACAGAGGCTTCCTGCCCGGATAAGATTTGTGTCAAACATCGTCCGGTACACGGGCAGGGTGAAAGCTTGGTGTGCCTGCCGAACCGGCTGGTGGTGGAGATAGAGAATGGCGAAGACCTTGGGATTGACGCCGGTACGAGGTAGCGGATTGTGATTGTGAAGGTCAAGGAGCTGGCGGGAATTACTACGGGAGCTGGCGGGGGAATAGCTGCAATCGTGTGTGAGATTGTAGAGTGGAGGTCAAAAATGGCGAAGAAAACGGCGTATTTGGGAGTGTTCACAGCGTTGGCGTTTGTATTTTCTTATATTGAGTTTCTCTTGCCTGTCAACCTGGGTATACCTGGGATTAAGCTGGGACTGGCAAATCTCGTCGTTATCGTATCTCTGTATACGATGGGAACGTCGTGGGCGCTTACCCTGTCGTTTGTGCGTATTTTGCTCACAGGGTTGACGTTTGGTAATCCGGCAAGTATGATATACAGCCTCGCAGGTGGAATGTTAAGTCTTGTTATAATGATTATTGCGAAACGGTGTAAGCTATTTTCTGTTACCGGGGTCAGTGTGCTGGGCGGTGTTTTTCACAATATAGGGCAAATACTGGTTGCTATTTTGGTTGTGGAGACTGCAAGCCTGTTGTATTATCTGCCTGTGCTGATTTTATCTGGTGTTACTGCTGGCGTGTTGATTGGGATGTTATCATCTATATTAATTCGACATTTAAGAAAAATCACAGAAACGGAAGAGCTAGGATGATGAATAGGCGGCGAGCGCTTTAGGTACAATATAAATCACGAAATACAAATCGGTTGATAGTAATAAATGTTAGCTCAAATATCAAATGTAACATATTTATGAAAAGCAAAGGAAGCGGTTATGAAAAAATTACTCGTTTTTTTAAGAAATTATAAAAAGGAATGTATATTGGCGCCCTTGTTTAAAATGTTAGAAGCGTCGTTTGAATTAATTATACCATTAGTTGTGTCGGCGATCATTGATGTGGGCATTGCCAATGGCGATGGACATTACATTGTGCGCATGTGCCTGATTATGGTAGCTTTGGGATTGCTGGGGCTTGTCAGTTCCGTGACGGCGCAGTATTTTGCGGCCAAGGCGGCGGCGGGCTTCGGCACGAAGGTGCGGCATGCCTTGTTCGCGCATATCCAGAGTTTTTCCTTCTCGGAAATTGATAAAGCCGGGACAGCCACGCTGATTACCCGCATGACGAGCGACATCAATCAGGTGCAGTCGGGGGTAAATATGGTGCTTCGCCTGTTTCTTCGCTCCCCGTTCATCGTGCTGGGGGCAATGGTGATGGCGTTTACGATTGATGGCAGTTCAGCTCTGATTTTTGTGGTGACGATTCCTTTATTGTCTCTGGTGGTATTTGGAGTGATGGCAGCCAGCATTCCGCTGTACCGCAAAGTACAGGAGAGACTGGATAAGGTGCTGGGAATTACCAGGGAGAATCTTACCGGAGCCAGGGTAATCCGTGCGTTCCACAAGGAGGAGGAAGAAAAGAACCGTTTTGAGGAAGGGTTGGAGAATCTAACCGCTATGCAGACGCATGTGGGCAAAATCAGCGCGTTTTTGAACCCGGTCACTTATGTGATAATTAATGCCGCAACGATTGTTCTGCTTTATACCGGGGCAATCCAGGTGGATGTCGGCAACCTTACGCAAGGGGAAGTGGTGGCGCTGGTAAATTATATGTCGCAGATTCTCGTGGAGCTGATTAAACTTGCCAATTTGATTATCACAATCACCAAAGCAGTTGCATGCGGAAATCGAGTATCTTCTATTTTGGATATGGAAAGCACTATGCCGACGGACATGGCGTCACAGGAGGCAGGGCAGAAGAGTCCTCTGTTTGAGAGGGAGGATGAGGAAAATTTGCGAGAGAAAGGTTTGCGGGGGGATAGACAGTCGAAGGCTTTAGACTCAGACGATATCATGGTACAGTTTGATAATGTGGGACTGACGTATCAGGATGCCGGAGCGGAGAGTTTATCAGACATTGATTTCTCAGTAAAGAAAGGCGAGACCGTAGGCGTGATTGGCGGCACCGGTTCGGGGAAAACGTCGCTTGTGCACCTGATTCCCAGGTTTTATGATGCGACGCGCGGCAAGGTGCTTGTGGCGGGGCGAGATGTCCGGGAATATTCTCTGGAAGAGCTTCGTCAGAAAGTAGGCATTGTCATGCAGAAATCCGTGCTGTTTGCGGGGACAATCCGTGAAAATTTACGCTGGGGCAAGGCGGATGCCACCGATGAAGAGCTCTACGAGGCGTTGCAGACAGCGCAGGCAAAGGAAGTTGTGGAGGGCAAAGCCGGTAAACTGGACGCTCCTGTGGAGCAGGGGGGCAAAAATTTTTCCGGCGGGCAGCGGCAGCGTCTGACAATTGCCCGCGCGCTGGTGCGCAAGCCGGAGATTTTGATTTTAGATGACAGCGCGTCTGCGCTCGATTACGCTACGGACGCCAGGCTGCGCATGGCAATCCGCGAGATGAAAGAGAAGCCGACAGTGTTTATCGTTTCTCAGCGCACTTCCTCCATCCAACATGCCGATAAGATTATCGTTCTCGATGACGGAGAGATCGCGGGCATGGGCACGCATGAGCAGCTGCTCCATGAGTGTGCCGTGTACAGGGAGATCTATGATTCCCAGTATAAACACAGCGGCAAGAATTTGTGAACGGGAAAATATATTCGAGCGACAGCCCCGGTTTATGATACGGACGGCTGGAGCGCGATGGCTAATATGTATAAATATACCTCTGGAGGGAAGCGATGAAAAAGAAAAAAGGCCAACTTCAAACTTTGAAGAAAGTATTGAAATATATAAAATCATATCGAATTTTTCTGATACTATCCTTGCTGTTTGCAGTGGTGACGGTGGCGTCCACGCTGTATTTTCCGGTGCTGACCGGCGAAGTCATCGACCATATAGTAGGACCCGGCCGGGTGGAATTTGCAGTGATTATGGGGCTTCTCGGCAAAATGGGAGCGCTCATTGTGGTAACCGCGCTAGCGCAATGGCTGATGAATGTCTGCAACAACAAGATTACTTATGAGGTAGTACAGGATGTGCGCCGGGAGGCTTTCGCCAAGATGGAAATCCTGCCCCTGAAATTTATCGACGCGCATTCCCATGGAGAGCTGGTGAGCCGTGTGATTGCGGATGTCGACCAGTTTGCCGACGGGCTGTTGATGGGATTTTCGCAATTATTTACCGGTGTGGTGACGATTCTGGGTACGTTGTTGTTTATGTTGAGCATCAATGTAAAGATTACGCTGGTAGTAGTGCTGGTGACGCCGGTGTCCCTGTTTGTGGCAAGCTTTATCGCACGCCGGACATTTTCCATGTTCATGCTGCAATCGACGACGCGCGGGGAACAGACGTCATTGATTAATGAAATGATTGAAAACCAGAAAGTGGTGCAGGCATTTTCCAAAGAGGAGGATGTGTTGGAGAAATTTGACGAGATAAACGCCAGACTGGAAAAGGCTTCCTTGCGGGCGACGTTTTTCTCCTCTTTGACGAATCCAGGTACGCGTTTTGTTAACAGCCTGGTATATACCGGGGTTGCGCTCGTAGGGGCGTTTCTTGCCATGTCGGGGAATGGTGTGCTCACGGTAGGGCAGCTTTCCTGCTTTCTCAGCTATGCCAACCAGTACACGAAGCCTTTCAATGAGATTTCCGGCGTGGTGACGGAGCTGCAAAATGCCCTCGCCTGTGCGGAGCGCATTTTCGCGTTGATTGATGAAGAACCCCAGGCGCCGGAGCCCGAAAATGCTGGAGTTTTGCAAAATGTAAAAGGAAATGTGCAGTTAGAGCATGTGTATTTTTCTTATGTGCCGGAGCAGAAATTGATTGAGGACTTCAATCTCAATGTGAAGCCGGGACAGAGAGTGGCTATCGTAGGGCCGACCGGCTGCGGAAAGACGACGGTCATTAATCTCTTGATGCGTTTCTATGATGTGGACAGCGGGAGCATTCAGGTGGAAGGAGAAGATATTCGCGAGGTGACGCGAAGGAGCCTTAGAGAGAGCTATGGCATGGTGTTGCAGGAGACTTGGCTGAAAGCCGGGACCATTCGGGAAAATTTGGTGATGGGCAAACCGGACGCCACAGAAGAAGAAGTGTTGGCAGCTGCGAAGGCGGCGCACGCGCACAGCTTTATTAAGCGTCTGCCGAACGGCTATGACACGGTGATTGGCGAGGAGGGCGGGAGCCTGTCTGTGGGGCAGAAACAGCTTCTTTGTATTGCCCGGGTAATGCTCTGTCTGCCGCCGATGCTCATCTTGGATGAGGCGACCTCCTCCATCGACACCAGGACAGAGATGAAAATTCAGAATGCCTTTGCCAAAATGATGGAAGGGCGTACCAGCTTCATTGTCGCGCACAGACTGTCCACCATACAGGAGGCGGATATCATTCTGGTGATGAAAGACGGACATATCTTAGAGCAGGGAAATCACGAGGAATTGCTGAAACAGGGGGGCTTTTATTGCGAGCTTTACAATAGTCAATTTGCGGTGTAGTCAAATACTGTCATCTGCACCGGCTGCGGCGTGTCTGTGAGCTTAGAGGTACGCACGCCGAGCAGGCGGATGGGTTCGCCGTTCCACAGTTCGTCGAAGAGCAGGCAGGCGTTGTGATAAAGCGTCTGCGCATCGGCAGTGGCTGCTGTAAGCTGTCTCTGGTGGGAGACTTCGGTAAAGGAAGCGTAGCGGATTTCCGTACTCACCATGCCGGCGTACTGCCCATACTTCTGTAAGCGGGAGGAGACCTGCCTGCAAAGGGCGTACAGGGCGCGTTTGGCGTCTTCAGAGGTCTCAGCGTTTTGGGCGAGCGTGGTGCGGTTGCCGACGCCTTTCAGTTCGCTGTCCTTCGTCTGCACGGGCGAGTGGTCGATGCCGTTGGCAAACTCCCAAATCAGCCTCCCATGTTTCTTCATATGGCTCTCTAAAATGCGAGGGTTCATATGGGCCAGATCCCCGATGGTGAGGATTTCTAATTTCTCCAGGGTGGCGGCTGAGGCTTTCCCCACCATAAACAGTTCGCGCACAGGCAGAGGCCACATTTTGGCTTCGATTTCCCCTGGAAATAAAGTGTGCACCTTGTCCGGTTTCTGAAAATCAGACGCCATCTTAGCCAGCAGTTTGTTGGAGGAAATGCCGATGTTTACCGTAAACCCCAGCGTATTCTTAACCGTATCTTTGATTTGTTCTGCCGCCGCAGCGGGGGTGCTGTAGCGGTGTCCATATTCTGTAAAATCCATGTAACATTCGTCAATGCTCACCTGTTCTATGAAAGGGCAGAAATCCATCAGTAGCGCCATCAAACGTTGGCTGTACTGTGCGTATAATTTGTGGTCGGGAGGTTCTAAGACTAGGTTTGGGCATTTTTGCAGTGCATGCGCCACTGGTTCTCCGGTGGAAATACCGAATACTTTGGCGGGGATGGACTTCGCTAGCACGACGCCATGGCGGCTCGCCATATCACCGCCGATAATGGAAGGGATTTCCCGCAAGTCAAGAGTTTTGCCTTGTTTTAGTTTCTCTGCTGCCGACCAGGACAGATAGGCAGAGTTCACATCTATATGGAAAATTAACCGATCCGACATCTATGGCCCTCCTAAAATAATCAGTTCCTTAAATAAGTCCTGTTGTACCAAATAGTATAGCAAACATTTGTTCTGGTGTAAAGAGGAATTTTTCTATATTTTTGTAAATTTTGTTTTTCGCGTGAAAATGTTTTTTATATAGAATAAAAATACCGGAAAGCACAATGTTGCGCTTTCCGGTATTTGGTTTCCATTGTTTTATTTGACAGTTACCTTGCAGGTGGCCTTCTTACCGCTGGATGTTTTGGCGGTGATTGTGGCCGTGCCGGCAGATTTTGCGGTTACTTTACCATTCTTTACAGTGGCAACCTTTTTCTTAGACGTTGTCCATGTAATCGTATCGCTTGTGTTCGACGGCTTCATAGTAGCCTTTAACTTAAAGGATTTGCCGCGTTTTAAGGTTAATTTTGCCTTATTCAGCTTCACGCTCTTGGCCGGAACCTTCTTGATGGTAATCGTGCAGATTGCTTTCTTAGAGCCTGCTTTAGCCGTAATCTTCACGGTTCCTGCTTTTTTGGCTGTTACTGTACCTTTTGACACTGTTGCTTTCTTCTTATCGCTTGTGCTCCAGCTGACAGTCTTGTTGGAGGCTGTAGACGGCGATACGGTCGCCTTTAATTTCTTCTTTTCACCGATTTTCATGGTAAGTTTTTTCTTATCCAGTTTGACGGAAGAGACGTCTGTGGTAACGGTCACTTTGCATTTAGCGGTGATAGTGGGTCCTAATTTCGCCGTAATGTTGGCGGTGCCGTTGGCTTTTGCAGTCACTTTTCCGTTCTGGTCTACCGTGGCAACGCTTGTCTTGTCAGAAGACCATTGAACTTTTAAGCCAGCGGGATTGACGGTAGCCGTTAATGTCTGGCTCTTACCTTTTTTCAAGGATAATGTAGATTTCAGGGACATCTGGGCCACAGCTATTTCCACATTGGCGGTGCGGATAAAGTTATCTTCCTGGTAGGTGACCTTAATGGTCTTTTTACCGTATGTGTTCATGTCGATTCCCTGGGTATCAACCTGGAAATCTGTGATCTTTTCGGTAACGCCATCCTGACGGTTGGCAGTCACAGTAATGTCATCGGTATTCAGAGTCTCGCCTTTTTTGTAAACGGTTTTCGTCTTCTGGGCGGAGATGGACTTCAAGGCGTTCCGGTTCTTGACTGTGAACGAGCAGCCGTCTTTGTCCGCGCCGTCGGTAAGTGATAAATCATTGTTCGCGCTTGTCAGGAACATGCCCGGCGACAATACGCTCTCGAACGATACCGTGCCCTCTTTGCCGTTCAGCCCGGCTACCGTCTTAAAAGTCATGGAATTGCCTACGCTGGCGTCTGTAGATAAAGAGTTGCTGTCGGTAGCGTGCTGCGCAAGGACTACATCCGTGCCGGAAACCTGTAAGTAAAGGCCCGGACGGTTCCATGCCTCAATGGACACATAAGTAGGCTCGCTAGGATCTGCTTTTCCGGCAACGATCTCCCATTTGGAATCACCCTCATTGGTAGTTGCAGCCATGCTTACGCCCTTGGCTGTTTTCTTTCCGGGAGTAAAAGGATAATCCTTATCGTACCTTGTTGTCAGGAAGTCTTCATGGGTAATGTTATTTCCGGCAGAATCGGTAATCCAGCTTGTCGTACCAGTCAGTCCGGTGGCGGTATCTTGTACTGGCTTCACCAGTCCGTTCTCATCAAAGTTGATTTCCTCAATATAAGCTACGCGGCGTTTGCCAAATCCCCAGGGAAGGCTGCCGTTGTGGTCAATCAGATACGTTTTCCCCTTGAAGTCAAACACAGAAGGATGGCGCGTATCGCCGGTTGGGTTCCAGGGGAGCAGCACATCTTGGAATTCCCAGTCCGCTTCGTTCAAATCATCGCAGGTTGCGTAGGCAAGCTGTTCTCTCCAGTCTACGGCGAAGAAGAGATAGTATTTCCCATAAGGCTTGCCATTCTCATCCTGACGGCGGTAAATGAATGGAGCCTCAGTAAAGAAATGGTAATTGGGAACCATTGCGCCATCTTTTTCCATCCATGTGTAGAGGCCGTTCAACATATATTCTTCATCACATTTTAAGAGCCCCTGCATGCTTCCACCGTCATTATCGTTGGCAACGCCGTATTCGGTATAGGGCGTGTCGCCTTCATAACCATATGTGTTGAACGTGCGGAATTTGGAGCAGATAATATCCCCATTGGGGAATTCCGCGCCTTTTTCAATGGTATGGGAACCTTTCAAATCATTATAAGTTACAGCCTCAGGATAGCCGTAAGGGACGTCTACCAGCTGGCTGGTAACGGAACCTGCTGCATATTTTGTAGCGACCGAGCCGTTTTTGGATAAGAGGCTGCGTGTTGTCTTCATCGTAATCAGGCCATTGTTATCCTTATCGGTAAGACTGATCATGTCTTCATTCAGCTCTGCAATAAAGCAGAAGGAGTTCCCCCAGGCGAGGTAGCGGTGTTCCACGCCGTTCTCATCCGTCTCCACCCAAGCCGTGGGGTCAATATCGTCATGGTTGTGTGCAAACGGCCAGGTGACGTTATTCTGCACAAGTGGTACGCCAATGTCCACAAAATATTTGGAAGTAGGGTTCTTGTCGGCAATTCCTTTGGCCTGGCAGTAAGCTGCCTTGGCTTCGGTGCTGGACCATCCGGTAGGTGTGTCTGCAACGCCAACGCCGATATGTTTGACGCCGTTTGAACAGTAATAAAAATAATAATAATCTTTGTTCAGTTCGGGGTCGCGGTGTTTCATCACCTGCCCGGCCCACGCTTCATTGCCGCCGGCCCAGGGGATATAGCTCTTGTCTGCTGAGGCAACGACGCCGTGGTAACTCCAGGTCTCGAGGTCTTTTGAGGAATAGCAGTACCAGTCCGGCATGCTGTAACCGCCTCCGTTGGTGGTATTGTCATGCCCCAAGTAAAGATAAACCGTATCGCCGTCTACTAAGACGCCGGGATCCCCCGCATAAATTGTATTCCCGTTCTCGTCAAACCCGCTAATTGGGTTCCCTTTGCTCTTCGGAAGCGTAATTTCCGCCCCGGCTGCCGCCTTTTCGCCGTCTATGGCAGCCGCATTGACAGCTGGTATATCAGCCGTAAAAATCGACAATGCCATAACTGCGGACAAAGCGCCTGCAATCACTTTTTTCATAATCTTTTCTCCTTTCCATTCATTAAAAATTGTAAGTTTATTTTAGCATATATTCCTAATTACAGCAAGGAGTATTACGTCTGTTTTAGGGAAAGTGCAAAAAAAACGTGCAATTTCAATTGATTTTTGTTATGATAGAAATGGAAGGGCAAAACGCGTAAGGCCATGGGAATTAATATTTAGAGCAATTTGGCCACCTTTAGATATTGGTTTTCGTGGCGTGAGGCGTTTTGAGAAAGGATATCTATATGATAAGAAAAAGGAATAAGTTTGTTAAGAGGGCCGCATCATTTCTTCTGGCCGGCTGTTTGTTCTTTCAGGGATTTGGAGAGAGCGTGGCAGAGGCGGTTTCACCGGAAGAAATTGCAGCAGAGGTATTTTCTTTACAAGAATCGGCGGCGGAGGAAGTGCTGTGCGAGGAGGGGTTTGAGTCCGGGACGAGCGGCAAATGGCTTGCCAAAGACGGAACAAAGTTGTCTGTGGAGACGGACAATCCGAGGAGTGGCAACTACTGTATGAAAATTTCCGGCAGGACGATGACTTCCTCCGGTGCGAAACTGGAGATTGGGGATAAGCTTAAGAATGGCCATTACTTGGCGGTCTCTGCTTACGCAAAGTATACGGACGGCCCCCAGAATAAGAAAATCCAAGTAACCATGTCTTGCGACGGCAGATATTATGGATTAGGCGGCGGTGAACTTACACGCAGCGAGTGGGGGGAGATTACAGGCAGCCTGGCTGTACCCAGCGGTGTCAACCTGTCGGACGCAGTCTTGTTCTTTGAGACGCCGTGGAAGGCCGAACCCTCGGCAGAAGAGGATTTAATGGATATCTATGTGGACGATGTCAAAGCGTCTCTGATTCCGTTTTGTGATACCGGCGATTATCCTTCTTTGAAAGAACTGTACAAAGACCAATTCCGCATCGGCCTTGCTGTGCCGGACGCTGTTTTGAATACGCCGGAGTACAGCCAGCTATTTAGCAGGCAGTGCAATAGCATGACGATGGAAAATGAGATGAAGCCTGCCTATATCATGGATGAGGCGACAAGTAAAAGTAATTTAAGTGAATACAAAGAGCATGTTGCCCTTAATTTTAACGCATACAAAAACGGACTGGAATATGCAAAACAGCATGGAATCGCAGTGCGCGGTCATGTGCTCGTCTGGCATTCCCAGACTCCGGATTGGTTTTTCTATGAGAATTATGATACCGGCGGTAAACGTGCGGACAGAGATTTAATGCTTAAGCGGATGGAGAACTATATTAAGGAAGTCATTGCCTGGACGCAGACAAATTATCCCGGTGTGATCTATGCCTGGGATGTAGTAAACGAGGCGGTGGCAGATTATTTTGGGGCGGGACCGGCGCCCATGCGCCAGGAGGACAGCCTCTGGTATCAGACGATAGGAGAAGACTTTGTGCAGAAAGCGTTTGCTTATGCGCGCAAATACACAAGACAGTATCATGGAGAAGACGTTCAATTGTTTTACAATGACTACAATGAATATTTCCCGGCCAAGCGAGAGGGGATTATATCATTGTTAAAGCCTATAAAAGAAGCCGGGAACATTGACGGTGTGGGTATGCAGAGCCATATTGATACGGCGCGTCCGCTGGAAGGAGACAGCGGTTATATGACAACGGTGAGGAAGTTCCGGGACGAGCTGGGGCTGCAAATTCATGTGACAGAGCTGGATATCGGCATGGCTGCGGGCGATACAGAAGAATCCCAGGGAGATTATTACCAGAAATTTATGGAAGCGTTATTAAAGGAAAAGAGGGATGGAGCCAACATTACCAGTCTGACGTTCTGGGGGCTTACAGACGGCTTATCGTGGCGTCCCGGCGAACAATGTCTGCTGTTCCGTGATGATTTGAGCAGGAAACCTGCGTTTGAGGGGGTTATCAAGGCAATCGGTTATACCGGGGAAGGCAATGATAAGGAGGATAATGAGAATCCTCCCCCTGCCGAGAAAACGGTTATCAAAGATGCGTATATTTCCTCAATTCCATCACAGGTTTATACGGGGCGGGCATTAAAGCCTGCGTTCACCGTAACCTGCAATGGCAAGAAGCTCGTGAAAGATAGAGATTACACGGTGGCTTATAAGAACAACATTAATATCGGCAAGGCTCTTGCAGTAGTTTGCGGAAAAGGCGATTATGAGGGCACAGCACAGAAAGAATTTACGATTACCGTGAAGAAAAATAAAGTCTATACGGTCGGTGATTACAAGTACAAGATTACGGATGCCAAAACGAACGGCAAAGGGTGCGTGGCGCTTGCAGGCATCAAGAGCAATGCGGTTAAGAAAAGACTGAAAAAAATCAATGTGGCTGCCACTGTGAAGATTGGCGGAAAAAGTTTCAAAGTTACGTCCATAGGCAGAGCGGCGTGCCAGGGCTGCCCCAAGGCTGCCGCTGTGACAATCGGCAGCAATGTTACAGGGATTGGCGAAAAAGCATTTTATAATTGTAAAAAATTAAAGAAAATAACCATAAAGTCTACGAAACTCAAATCGGTAGGTAAAAATGCGCTGAAAAATATCCACGCAAAAGCTGTAGTTAAGACGCCGAAACGCAAGCTCAAAGCATATCGAAAGCTGCTGAAATCCAAGGGACTGAAGCGGGGGACAAAGATTTCTTTTTGACAAAACTTTAGTGCAGTGATATACTAAATAAAGGTGCGAGTTGGCAAAGGGAAAGCCTGCAAGCTTTTCTCAATGAGTGAAATGAGGTGGAATGAGTGGCAGTACGACAGGCAGATATTGATAAAGTCCGCGCATCTGTGTCAGGACAGCTGGGCAATCGGGTTATGATACAATTAGATAGAGGGCGTAACAGAGTTGACATTCAAGAAGGCATTATTCAGGGGGCGTACCCTTCCGTATTCACCATTTTAATTGATGAAGATGAGAAAAAACCACCGCAGCTCCTCTCTTTCAGCTATGCAGATATATTGACAAGAGATGTTAGAATGAAATTGTGTTAAGCCAAACGGAATAAAACACTCCGATTCTGAATAGAATGTACCAATATTCAGATAGGAGTGTTTTTATTTTGGATTTAGCGAAAAAATATGTACATATGAATCGGGAAAAAGGAAAAGCTGTGACGCAGATTACGCTCGACGACGATTTCAATGTGCCGGATATGAAGCCGGATTTGATAAGAATCATACAGGACAAAGGGGAATTAAAACTGGATGAGACCACCATCACCCAGGACCATGTGTGGCTCAAGGGCGTGTTGAAATTTTCCCTGCTGTATCGCAGTGACCAGGAGGATGGTAAGATTAACACCATGAGTGGTGAGATTCCTTTTCAGGAGAGCCTTGCCATAGATGGCGCCAATGAATATGACACTGCCAAATTGAAGTGGGAGATGGAAGATCTATCCATTGGCATCATCAATTCCCGCAAACTGAGTGTCAAGGCATTAGTGACCTTACATGCAGTGATTGATGAGATTTACGATGAAGAGCTTATCACTGGCGTGGGCCAGGAGGAGGGCGTGCAGCTCTTAGAGCAGACCTTGTCCGCGATGGAGCTGTTCTTGTCTAAAAAAGATACCTTCCGCTTCAAAGAGGAAATTCTGCTGCCCTCCAATAAGCCGAATATCCGGCAGATGTTGTGGAAAAGCGTGCAACTGCGCGGTGTGGAGACGCGCCTTGTGGATCAGAAATTGAACATTAAGGGAGAAGCATTGGTGTTTGCGCTCTATGAGGGGGAGGACGAGGAGGAGCATTTACAGTGGATGGAGACGGCGCTGCCGTTTACCGGAGTCATTGATTGCAGCGGATGCGGGGAGGATATGATTGCTGACGTAACATATGACGTTGCCGCTATAGAGCTGGAAGTGAAGCCGGACTATGATGGAGAAGAGCGAATGCTCCACTTGGAACTGGTGCTGGATCTTGATATCAAAATTTTTAAAGAGGAGGAAACCCGGGTGGTGGCCGACCTCTATGTAGTAAACGAAAAATGGACGCCCATGTACCAGGAGGCAGTATTTGAAAAATTGCTCATCCACAATGATTCTAAATGCAAGATTTCTGACAAAATAAGTATTGATGGAAATCAGGAACCGATGCTGCAAATTTGTGCCAGTGAAGGGTATGCCGTGGCTGAGCAGGCGGAAATCGTGGAAGACGGCATTCAAGTAGAGGGAACGCTGCAAGTGACAATCCTCTATGTGACTTCTGATGACCGTATGCCGGTTGCCTCGGTCAAAGATATTCTGCCCTTCCATTACTTGATTGAGGCGCCAGGTATCCATGAGGGCTGCCGTTTCCATTTGCAGGCGGGTGTCGACCAGCTCACTACTGTAATGGCGGACAGTAGCCAGGTGGAGGTGAAGGCAGTGCTCAACTTAAACTGCATTGTCTTCGAGCAGCAGAAAATTAACAAGATTACAGAGGTGGAGCAGGAACCGCTGAATATGGAAGAATTGCAGGAAAGCCCTGGAATTATCGGTTATATTGCCAAAGAGGGGGATAAATTGTGGGATATTGCCAAAGAGAATTTCACAACAATCTCCGAGATAGTTAAGACGAACCAGCTTTCCTCGGAGCAGATTAAAGCCGGGGATAAAATTTTGATAATTAAGACGGTCGGGTAACGCATAGATCGTGAGGATGTGGAAATTTTTAGTTACGATTGTCAGCGCAAATGGAGAAATCATCATACATGCATGCGGTTATCTCTATTTGCGCTGACTTGTAAGTTGTGGCAACATTTATATAAAAACACCAAATTAAAGTCTATTTACCTTGCATTTTTGGTCATTCTGTTATAAGATGGGTATACCAATTAACTTTTTGTATTCATTTTTGATGGAAGGGAAGGAAAAGCAATGGTTAAGAAGAAAATTTTAGCGGCATTACTTGCCGCCGCTGTCATGGTGACAACAGTTACGGACACCATGGTTCCGGCAAGTGATGTGCAAGCAGCGGAAACGGCGCCCCAGGAGATTATTCTCGACAGGACCGAGGTGTCGAACCCGATTCTCTCAAGTTACCCCAATGGCGATGTTCTATATGGCGGAGACCCATCTGTGATGGTGGAGGGCGATACCGTGTATCTCTATACCGGTCGCGATATACCCATTGATCTTTCGCAGGTGGACAACAAGGGCAATAAAGTCCAGGATGGGTATTATATGTTTGAGTGGCAGTGTTACACCACAAAAGACTTGAAGAATTGGAAATATGAGGGCGTTATTATGAGCGCCGACAAAGAATCCATTACCTGGGCCAATACAGGTACGGACGCCTGGGCAGGGCAGATTACCTCTCATTATGATTCTGCGCTGGAGAAAATGTTCTATTATTTTTACAACTGTACTTGGGACAGCACCTCTGCCGGAAAGCAGTCCATCGGCGTGGCAGTTGCCGATACGCCGCTCGGCTGGTCCAGCGAGCAGGCGAAAGCGGATTACTGCGCGGCCAAGAATATTCCCAACAGGCATCCGGAAGTCCTTCATTATGTGGATCTTGGACAGCCATTAGTCAAAGGGACGTTTACCACAGAGCAGAGCAGTAATTGGAATGATATCGACCCCACGGTATGGGTGGAGACGGTGAACGGCGAGGAGCACCGTTATCTCTCCTGGGGAAACGGCAAAGCATTTGTCTGCGAATTGAATGATGATATGATTTCCATTCAAGACACGAACGGCGATGGAAAGATTACTTTTGGCATCCAGGCCAAGGGAGCGACTTCTGCGACGGCAGACGTATTAGAGAAAAATACGTCCAATCTTGGGGTGTTTACGGAGGCGCCCTGGATTTACCGGCGCACAGATGTGAACGGCGATCCCACGGGACCTTACTATTTCTTCTACGCTTATGGCTGGAGGGAACAGATGGCGTACGCCACGATTGATGATCTGATGGACGGTACGTTTTCCGAAGGTAAGGTTTTGATGCCCCCGACAGCTACCTCTAACACCAATCATATGGCGGTGTTCGACTTTAAAGGAAAGACGTATTTCATTTATCATAACGGTTCTGTGCGCGGTGGAAGCGGATTTAGGCGTACGGCTTGTATCACAGAGATGCATTTTAATGAAGACGGGAGCGTGCAGGAGATTCCAGAGACAGCGATTGGTATAACCGGGGACAAACCATATTATCTGTTTAGCAATACCGGGGCTGTTATCTCCCATGAGAAATATGTGAATTCGAGCGCAGACAGCGCATATCCTTATCTGGACGTAGAGGTCGGCGCGTATTATCAGCCTGAGAAACTCGATGCAAGCTGGGTAATCACGGACGGCAAGGCAGATCCGTCCAAGAAATCTTATGTCTCCATCCAGTCAGAAAATAAGCCGGGCCTGTATTTGACAGTGAACGACAATAATACGGTTACATTAGCGCATGATTGGTATTACACCGATGGATTTATTAAAGATGGATATACGAAGCCGGAGGGTAATCCAAGTGAAAAGACGACGTTTGACGAGGCGATGGGAAAGGCGCAGACTTTCCGTACGGTGAAGGGGCTGAAAGATTCGGTGAAAGCCGTCTCTTTTGAGAGCGTTGCCAAGCCGGGTTCTTATCTGTGTATGGATAACGGGAGCCTTGTGGTAAAACCATTGGCAGACTGCGATGCGAGCGCGGATTTCTATCTGAATACGCCGCCCTCCTCAAGCAGCCAGACGCCGGGCAACCCCGGTACAAGGAATGATATTACTTCCCTGAAGGTCAACGGCACAGAAGTGGCAAAGAGCGGCCATACTTACGACTTTGCAGTTCCCTCTGAGTCGGAGACCGCAGAGTTGTCAATTGCAACGCAGGATTCCAAGGGATTTGTCACTGTGGACGGTAAGACTGCCGATATTTCACGCAAGATAACGGTTCCATTAAAGGGCATTTATACCAAGGTTTCTGTCTGCGTTTATTCCGCAGACCGCAAGCCGCGTGTAACTTATACAGTCATTATCAAGAAGGATTACAGTGGGGAGGATATTACTTCACAACTGTTCAAATCCTTTGATTTTGAAGAACAGACTAACGGTGCAGCCGCCGTAGAGAAAGCAACTGTACCAACGGCTGTTGCCAATCCTTCGTACCAATATGTGGATGGGCCAAAGGGCGGGAAGGCCATCCATCTGCCGGGTACCTATGGCTTGAAGCTTTGCGATGCAGCCGGAATCGGTCCGAATTATTCTGTTTCCTACTGGATGAAGCCGGAGAAACTTGGAGGAGATGTTGATCCGACCCTTGCGGCAGGCACGTTCAGCCCGGAATACTGGCTGAACCTGACATTTGGCAGGTCTATCTGGTCGAGGGCGAATGGCAGCTTTATAGATGATGCAGGTACTGTTTCCTACGAGAAAGATAAGTGGCAGCTTGTCACACTGACGGTTAGTGGCAACAAGGCCAAACTCTATGTAGATGGGGAGCTCAAAGGAAATGGCTCTATTGCTTCTGATATTATGGGGCAAAGCAATGCGGCGGTTTATTTTGGCGTCAATGCATGGGATGCCTACTTTGAGGGTTCTCTGGACGAGGTGAAAATCTACAATAATACGCTTGAGGAAAAAGAAGTGATGGCGATAGCCGCCGCTGGTATTGAGAAACCGGCAGAATTTCCACAGCCGGATCCGAATGCCCCCGCAGGGTCAGGGGTATTCTCGGACGGTGACATTGAGACGCCGCCGATTACAGAGAATCCCGATCCGGGAAAACCGGACCCAGACAAGCCGGGAAAACCAGGCACGCAGAATCCGGCTCCCAAGCCTAAGGTAAAGAAGGTGACAGTCAAGGCGGCGAACCAGAAACCGGGCGTAAAGACCGTCTATCTGAAAAAGGGCGGAAAGGTAACATTGTATGTCACGGTGACGGGAACCGGTAAATTCAGCAAGTCTGTGGAGTGGGGCACTTCTAAGAAGAGCGTGGCCACAGTCAGCAAAAAAGGCCTTGTCAAGGCGAAGAAAGCCGGTACCGCTAAGATTACTGTGAAATCTAAGGCGGACAAGAGTAAGAAAGCAACGATTACCGTTAAGGTGCTAAAGAAAGCTGTAAAGAACACGAAGCTCAAGCTCAAGGCGACAAAGAAGACTTTGAAGAAGGGCAAGACTTATACCGTGGCGATTAAGTCTATGACGAGCAAGACAACCGATGCCGTGACGTTTAAGAGTTCTAAGAGCAGCGTGGCTTCCGTAAATAAATTTGGCGTTATCAAAGCAAAGAAGAAAGGCAAAGCAACGATTACCGTCAAGTGCGGCAAGAAGAGCGCAAAACTTACCATAACAGTAAAGAAATAACAGTCTCAATGAGAAAATACGGCTTTCCGGCATGGGTTCCCTCCCATGCCGGAAAGTTTTTTCCTTTGTTGCCATCAGCGGAATATGGTGTTATAATCACGTTGTATGAGATTGTATGGCATAATAGCAATTTTTATCGAATAAAATGGTACATGCTGAGGGCGCATTGGAAAGGAGACGGATATGAAATCAAGAAAACTGATAGCAGTGTTGTTGGTACTGGTGGTGGGTGTATCACAGTTTACAGTTGCTTTGGCGGACAAGAAGTCTGATGCGGAGAATAAGAAACAGGAAGCGGAAGATAATCTGAAATCGAAACAAAGTGAGATTAATAGTATAGAGCAGGAGCAGTCACAGCTTCAGGCGGAGATAGACGCTCTGGACGCGGAGCTTGTGGATGTAATTTTGAAGCTTTCCACGTTGGAGGAGGAGCTGGCCATCAAGCAGGATGAGCTGGCGCAGACGGAGGAGCAGCTAGAGCAGGCGAAGCAGGATGAAAAGAACCAGTATGAGTCGATGAAGCTGAGGATTCGCTTTATGTATGAGAAGGGCGACAGCGCCATGCTCACCACTATTCTTGAGTCGAAGAGTATTGCTGAGCTTTTGAATCGTGTTGAGTATGTCAATCAGGTATATGATTATGACCGGAATCTTCTGACTGAATATAAGAACACCAAAGAACAGGTGGCTGCGCTGACCGAGCAGCAGAAGCAGGAAATTGCAGCTCTGGAACAAAAGCAGCAGGAATTCCAGGTTGCGGAGGAAAATTACCGCACCACGATCGCCAAAAAACAGGGTGAGGTAGCTAATTTTGGTGAGATGTTGGCGGCAGCACAAGCTCTGGCGGCGCAATACCAGGATACCATCAATGCACAGAATGTGATTATTGCCCAGGAAAATGAGCGCATTGAACGTGAACGGCAACAAAGAGAACAAGCAGAGCGTGAGCGCCAGGAGAGAGAACGCCAGGAGAGGGAACGTCAGGAACGTTTGAATAATAGTGGCGGCAACAGCGGCGGTTTGAGCGGTGGTGGAAGTACAGGCGGCAACAGCGGCGGTGGAAGCACAGGCGGCAGCAGCGGTGGAAGCACAGACAGAGGCGAAGGCAATAGCGGCGGTGGAGGCAGTAAGGACCCGGGGTATTCTACCGGTGTCAGTGGCAGTGCGGTTGTGCAGTACGCTTTGAACTTTGTAGGCAATCCCTATGTGTGGGGCGGCAAAGACCCCAATACCGGCGCTGATTGCAGCGGATTTACGAGTTATGTGTATGCGCATTTCGGCATCAGTATCCCAAGCTATTCCTACTCCCAGCGTTCTGTGGGCAAGGAAGTCAGCTACGAAAATGCGAAGGCAGGAGATTTAATCTGTTACGCCGGCCATGTGGCAATTTATATGGGAAATGGGCAGATTGTCCACGCCAAAGGAACGGCTTATGGAATTGTTGCCTATGACAGCGCTACATACCGCAATATAGTTACAGTGCGGAGAGTGCTTTAAATATGAATATAATATAGAAGAATAGGACCATGTGCCGCAGCACAGTAAAGGTGCGGCGGGGGTTTTAGGCATGAAGGAGGAATGGAACATGGATATTAAGACATTGCAGCAGGATATGATTGCAGCTATGAAGGCAAAGGACAAAGCGCGCAAGGACGCTATTTCCGCATTGGTGTCGGCAGTTAAGAAGGCGGCTATAGATGAAGGATGCAGGGAGGATATCCCGGAAAGCCTGGTAGACCGCGTAATTTTAAAGGAGTTGAAGACGGTTAAAGAGCAGATTGATACGTGTCCCGTTGAGCGTGCAGATTTATTAGAGGAATACCGTTTCCGCCATGATGTGATGAAAGCGTATGCACCGGAAATGATGTCTGCCGAGGAAGTTGAGGTTTATATTAAAGAGAAGTTTTCTGAGGTTGTTGCCACCAAGAACAAGGGCCAGATTATGAAGGCAGTTATGGCCCAGTTAAAGGGAAAGGCAGATGGTAAAGTAATCAATCAGGTGGTTGCGGGGCTGTGTCAGTAATTATATCATTGCCGGAAAAAGTGAAATATATCATAGATACTCTGATGCAGGCAGGGTATGAAGCGTATGCGGTCGGAGGCTGCGTACGGGATTCTGTGTTGGGGCGGACGCCGGGGGATTGGGACATCACTACGTCGGCTTCTCCTTATCAGGTCAAGGAATTGTTTCCAAGGACTGTTGACACTGGAATTCAACATGGCACAGTCACTGTCATGGAAGGGAAAGAGGGCTTTGAGGTCACGACTTACCGTATTGACGGTGAATATGAGGACAGCAGGCATCCCAAAGAGGTAACGTTTACATCCAGCCTGGAGGAGGATTTAAAACGCAGGGATTTCACCATCAATGCCATGGCGTACAATGAAGAGCGGGGGCTTGTCGATATTTTTGGAGGAATCCGGGATATTGGGCAGCGTATGATCCGCTGTGTGGGCAATCCCATAGACCGTTTCACGGAAGATGCCCTGCGCATGATGCGCGCTGTGCGTTTTGCAGCGCAGCTCGGGTTTTCCATAGAAGAGGGAACCAGGGCGGCCATTGCCGAACTTGCACCCAATCTTGCGGGAATCAGTGCGGAGCGTATTCAGACGGAGCTTGTGAAACTTGTCGTCTCAAAGCACCCGGAGGAAATGCGTACGGTCTACGAGACCGGGATGAGTAAGGTTTTCTTCCCGGAATTTGACCGCATGATGGAGACGCCGCAGAATAATCCCTATCATTGTTATAATGTTGGGGAACATACGATTGCCGCAATGCAAAATATCCGCAGCGATAAAGTACTGCGCTTGACGATGCTTTTGCATGATGTGGGCAAGCCTGTCTGTAAGAAAGCGGATGAAAAGGGCATTTATCATTTTTATGGACATGCCAAAGTGGGAGCTGAAATGGCAAACGCTATCCTGCGTCGCTTGAAATTTGATAACGATACGATTGCCAGGGTATCATCGCTCATTGTCTGGCATGACAGTATGCCTGATTTACGGGAAGCGTCCGTACGCCGGGCGATCCACCGTGTGGGACTTAGGCAGTACCCTGCGTTGTTTGAGGTGGGGCGTGCCGATACGATGGCTAAGAGCAGTTATGAACGAGAGCAGAAGCTTGCCGGAATCTGCCGTTACGAGGAACTTTATGAAGAAATTATGGCAAAACGTCAATGCCTGACGCTCAGAGATTTGGCGGTCAGCGGCAAAGACCTGATTGCACTAGGTATGAAGCCGGGCCGGGAAATCGGTGATATGCTGGAATATTTGCTTTCGCATGTCCTGGAATGCCCGCAGGATAATACGCCGGAAATTTTATTGAATCTGGTGAAAACAGCGCAAAAGTCTGAATAGATTGAGACCTCTTCACATATGATAGAAAGACACAAGAAATGAGTTTGTGAATATCGTGGTGGAGGGGTTTATGTGTATAATCGAGAAAATCTGATTCTGGAGCAGTATCCGTTTGAGGTAAAGCAGACTTCCAAAGGAAGGGGAGCGCTGATTTGTGATACCAGTGAAGGGCTGAAAATTTTAAAGGAATACAGGGGTTCGGAGGGCAGGGCAGATTTTCTTTACCGGCTGCTGCAATTTTTAGCTGGGCATGGTCAGGAACGTGTGGACTGTATTGTGCAGACGAAGGAAGGAAAGACGCTTGCCAGAGATATAGACGGCACTGCCTATATGGTGCGCGACTGGTTCGACGGCAGGGAGTGCGATACCAAGAGCCGTGAGGATATTCTGCGCGCTATTCGTCATCTGGCCGGCATACATAGTGTTTTGCGGGAATTTCCCGATGAGATACCGGACTATCTGCTGATTCAGAATGACAGCCTGCTTTTGGAAAATGAACGGCATGCCAGGGAATTAAAGAAGGTTAGAAATTACATTTCCACACGCAAGAAGAAAAATGATTTTGAAATGGAATTTTTGCGCAGTTTTGATTTGTTTTACCGTGAAGCCTTGGACGTTGTCTCGATGCAAAGGAAGATTATGGAAGATAGCCGGGACCAAGAGACACAGGAGGATATTTACGGAATCTGCCATGGGGATTATAATCAACACAATGTGCTTTTTCTGCGCCATGGCGTTGGAGTGCTCAATTTTGAGAAGGCTTCCTATGATGTGCAGGTTGCAGACCTGGGGAATTTCATGCGCAAGATTCTGGAAAAACATAACTGGAATATGGGACTTGGCATGGACCTGTTAAAGACATATAATAATGTCAGGAAATTAAGCCATGCGGAAATGGCGCAGCTCTATATCCGCCTTGCTTATCCAGAGAAATTCTGGAAAATTGCCAATCATTATTTTAATAGCAGCAAGGCCTGGGTGTGCGGAAGGAATTTGGAGAAGTTGGAGAAACTTATTACACAGAATGAAGCGCGGGAAAGCTTCTTACAGCTGATTGGAAGTTCTTTTGAATTTACGGTAAGCTGATGATGGAAGCACAGCGGTTAGGAGGAATTCATTTGCAAAAGAGGAATATATGGGTGGTGTTGCCGCTCCTGCTGCTTGTATTTTTGGCGGCAGGATGCGGGCAAAAAGAACGGCGGATTACAGATGGAAGCGAGGTCTATGTAAAGCCGCAGACAGCAGAAGCGAAGGAGGAGCCAGAGGAAGAAGAGGATCAGAGTTTTGAAGAAATCTATGCTGTCACTGCAATTGATACAGACCGTCGGCTTTTGACGCTCAGGGATTGTGAGAATGCTGTGGAAGTTCCTTATCAGTATACCGGGGGAACATATATCAAGGATAAATATGGCAAGAATCTGACCGTCAGCCAGCTTTCTTTGGGAGAACTGGTTACGATTGAGGTGCAGGATGAGAAATTGAGCACGGTACAAGTTTCTAAAGATGCCTTTTCTTACGATGATTTACATAATTTTACTCTGGACCAGGACGTGCAGTCTCTGACGGTAGGCAGCAGCATTTATTATTTTGATAAAAGTCTTTTGGCATATTACGGAGACACACAGATTCCCTTGTCTGAGCTCAGCGATCAGGATACTGTGTGCATCAAAGGCCTTGGACAGCAGATTTATACACTTCAGGTGACGACAGGCCATGGCGTTGTCACTTTGGAAAATACAGAGCTTTTCCTGGGCGGGTATATTACGATTGGCAATGTGCTTTCCCAGAAAATTACGCCCCAGATGCGGATAGAGGTGCCGGAAGGGACGTATCTTCTGTCAGTGGCGAATGACGGTTACGGCGGCAGCCGGGAGATTACAGTGGAGGCGGACAGCGAGGTTAAGGTAAATTTGGACGAGCTCAAAGGCGATGGGCCTAAATTGTGCAGTATGCAGTTTGAACTGAAACCGGAAAACGCGCAGATATTCCTGGATGGGGAGCAGGTAGAAACCGCACAGGCCATACAGGTGCGCTATGGTGTGCACCGCCTGACAGCGAAAGCCGAAGGTTATGTGGACTGGGAGAGAACATTGATTGTAAATTCTGCGACATCTAAAATTAAGATTGAGATGAGCACAATTGAGGAAGCTGAGGAAGAAGAGACGATCTCAACCTCCAATCCCTCCGGGAACAGCACAAAGAACAATAGCAACAACAATAACAATTCCAATAATAGTAATACCGGGAATAATACGAACAGCAATAACAATAATACGAACAGAAATAATACCAACAATACCAACAACAACAATAATAATAACAGCAACAGTACCAACAACAATAGGAATAATAACAACAACACAAATAGGAATAACATTAATAATAATAGCAATAATACGAACAGAAATAATAACAACAATACCAACAATAATAATAGCAGCAGTAACAATAATAACAGTAATAACAATACCAACAACAATAATAATAATAACAGCAACAATAATAACAGTAATAACAATACCAACAACAATAATAATACCAACAATACCAACAATAATAATAACAGCAGCAATTATAACCATAATGATAACCATGAAGACCATGAGGATGACGAGACAAGACGCCATACGCTCATGTTTATCTTATAGTTGGGGTGCGGGTGAACAGGATCATAGCTGGAAATAATATCAAATCTACGTTAAAAAACAGTTGAGAAAAGTCCTCCGTTGAAGTATGATAGAAAGGAAGTATTGTATGGATAATTATGGAAAGGCAAGGAGGAAGAACATGGACTACAAAGAGCTTTACAGCCAATGGCTGGAGAACCCTTATTTTGATGAAGCAACGAAGGCTGAACTCAGGGGTATTGCAGATGATGAGAAAGAGATTGAAGAACGTTTTTATATGGATTTGGAATTCGGTACAGCAGGACTTCGAGGCGTAATTGGCGCAGGAAGGAACCGCATGAACATTTACACCGTGCGCAAGGCGACGCAAGGGCTGGCAAATTATATTGCTGCTGTGAATGGACAGGCAAAGGGTGTGGCAATCGCTTTTGATTCCCGCAGGATGTCCCCGGAGTTTGCCGATGAGGCTGCGTTATGCCTGGCGGCAAACGGTATCAAGGCGTATGTATTTGAATCTCTGCGTCCAACACCGGAACTTTCTTATGCAGTGCGCAAGCTGGGCTGCATTGCGGGCATCAATATTACGGCCAGCCATAATCCGCCTGAATATAATGGTTACAAAGTATATTGGGAGGACGGCGCTCAGATTACCCCACCTCATGATAAAGGGATTATGGATGAGGTGAAGAAGGTTACAGATTATGCGACCGTTAAGACGATGGACAAGGAGAAGGCTCAGGCGGATGGTCTCTATGTAACGATCGGCAAGGATATTGACGATTCTTATATGGAGGAGCTTAAGAGCCTGGTGCTTCGTCAGGACTGCATTGATGCCAAGGCTAAGGAGCTGAAAATCGTGTATTCTCCTCTGCATGGAACCGGAAATATCCCGGTACGCCGTGTGTTGAAGGAGCTTGGGTTTGAGAATGTCTATGTAGTGCCTGAGCAGGAGCTGCCGGACGGCGAATTTCCGACTGTCAGCTATCCGAACCCTGAGGCAGCGGAAGCCTTTGAACTTGGGCTAAAGCTCGGCAAGGAAGTAGATGCGGATTTAATTCTTGCTACGGACCCGGATGCCGACCGTCTTGGCGTTTATGTAAAAGATTCAAAGACTGGGGAGTACCACAGCCTTACCGGAAATATGTCTGGCTGCCTGATTGGCGACTATATCATCAGTCAGCGCAAAGAGCAGAAAGGGCTTCCAGAGGATGGAGCGTTCATCAAATCTATCGTTTCCACGAACATGGCAGACGCAATCGCCGAATATTATGGCATTGCGCTTGTGGAAGTACTGACAGGATTTAAGTTTATCGGACAGAAGATTTATGAATTTGAGAAGAGCGGCAAGGGAACGTATCTCTTCGGCATGGAGGAGAGCTACGGCTGTCTGACTGGAACTTATGCCAGGGATAAAGACGCGGTAGTGGCGTCTATGGCGTTGTGTGAGGCGGCTGCTTACTATAAGACAAAAGATATGACCTTATGGGATGCAATGATTGCCATGTATGAGCGTTACGGTTACTATAAGGATGATGTGCAGTCGGTAACCTTAAAGGGCATTGAAGGCCTTGAGAAGATACAGAAGATTATGAACACGCTAAGGGAGAATGCACCGAAGCAAATCGGAGATTATCAAGTAGTTTCCGCCAGGGATTACAAGACTGGCGATATTAAAGATATGGAGACAGGCAATGTTACGCCTACCGGGCTTCCGAGCTCCAATGTACTTTATTATGACCTCAACGATGCGGCATGGGTATGCGTGAGGCCTTCCGGGACAGAGCCAAAAGTGAAATTCTACTATGGCGTTAAGGGGACTTCATTGGCTGACGCAGATGAGAAATCCAAAGAATTGGGCAAAGAGGTCTTGGCTATGGTTGACAAAATGCTGTAGATTCTCTGAGTGGAATGATTGTTGCTTGAAGAAGATAAAAATGGAAATTTTCTTGACAAACTATATAAAAACAAGTATAAATATGTGTGTAGGCAATTTTGAGGAGTAATTATAGCGAAAATTGGGAACGGTTACTTAATAGAAATTGAACCGCAACATTATTTTAAAAGAAAAGAATCTCGAGGAGGAATTTTGTCATGAACAAAGCAGAATTAGTTGCCGCAATGGCTGACAAGGCTGAAATTTCTAAAAAGGACGCTGAGAAGGCATTGAAGGCTTTTACGGATGTAGTAGCTGAAGAATTGAAGAAAGGCGAGAAGATCCAGTTAGTTGGATTTGGTACTTTTGAGGTTTCTGAGAGAGCTGCCAGGACAGGAAGAAATCCGCAGACAGGTAAAGAGATGAAGATTCCTGCTTCCAAGGCTCCTAAGTTTAAGGCGGGCAAAGCTTTAAAGGATATGATTAACTAATTCACAGTTAAATTTGAGACATTAAGAGGACTTTCGCAAGGGGGTCCTCTTTTATATGCACAGGGGTGCGCAAAGAGATAAGTTGTGAACGCAGCACGCGCCCCGCGCGGCGAGTAGGGAGAAAATGTTTCCTACTCGATTCGTAGGAAAGGGACATTTATGAGAGTAGACAAGTTTTTAAAAGTTTCCAGGTTGATTAAACGCAGAACTGTGGCAAACGAGGCCTGTGATGCCGGTCGTGTGCAGGTCAATGGGAAGGTAGTAAAGGCGTCGCAGGATGTGAAAGTCGGAGACATTATTGAGATTGGTTTTGGCACGAAAAATGTTAAGGTGGAAGTCCTTGCTGTACAGGACACGAGTAAAAAGGACGAAGCGAAAGAGCTTTTCCGCTATCTGTAGGAATAAAATGATACCTCCTTCATATATTTAAAGAGGACATACCGATACGCCAGACGGCATCCCCTCGCGTGATGCAGCATTTACCTGCGTTTCGGCGTACTTGATCCGGGATATATGGAAGGAGGTTTTTGGATGGAAGAGAGAGCCGGCGCCGGGAACACCCGAAGCGCCCATAAGATTGTGATTTCCAACCGAAAGAGCGGAGTGCTGAACGGCGTCATTGATGTACTTTCCTTTGATGTGGGGGAAATTTTGTTAGAGACAGAGCTGGGTATGCTGATGATAAAGGGCAACGACCTTCATGTGAATCGCCTGACATTGGAAAAAGGGGAGATAGACATTGAGGGAAAGATAGACAGTTTCACTTATTCGGACATAAAAGCAGCCTCGAAAAAAAATGAATCCTTGTTAGGAAGATTGTTTAAATAATGGAAGTCAGTGCAGAAATTTTAAAGGAAGCGGATGTTCTTCTGGCAGCTTTCCTGACAGGGGCGCTGCTATTGTTTATCTATGATGTGCTGCGGATCGTGCGAAAGATTGTGCCTCATAAAATGTGGCTGGTGGGAGTTGAAGATTTGCTTTTTTGGATTGGCAGCGCACTCGCACTGTTTGCCATGCTTTATCGGGAAAACAGTGGTTATATCAGGGGATTTGTCATCGGAGGCGTCCTTGTGGGGATGCTGCTCTATAACCTTTTGCTCAGTGCATGGATTGTTGCGGGAAGTGTATTTTTACTGAAAAAGATACTGTTTGTCCTCAGCCGGCCACTGGTATGGACAGCCCGTCTCTTCCGCAAGCCGCTGGGGTTTGCAGGCAGGAAGGCCAAAAAACTTTTGAGGTTTATAAAAAAAGAATTGAAAAAGCTCTGGAAAACAGTTAAAATAGGAATGTGTAAACTTTAATCATAGGCGTCTGGCTGTTCCGAGGCTTTGTATGGCGTCTATAGGACAGAGCTATGCAGCGTTATAGCGGATACCAGGAAAGGATTTTTAGATGGAGAAACGTAGTGAGGCGAGAAGGGCTGGTGCGCAGAGAACGCGGATGAGAAGGAAGAGGCGGCAGAATAAGTCGGCGGTGTTATACATTGCCTTAATTTCGCTTATGCTGCTGGGTGTGATGTCCGTGCAGATTCTTTCTCTGTATGGCAGGAAGCAGTCTTACCAGATGAAGGAACAAGAGTTGCAGACGCAGCTGGAATCAGAACAGCAGCGGCAGGCAGAGCTTGAAGAATACGAGGATTATGTGACGACAGAAGAATACATAGAGCAGACAGCTAAGACGAAGTTGGGCCTGGTGAATCCCAACGAGATTATTTTTAAGGAGAAAGAGGATAAGGATTAAGGCATGCTATGAGATATTTAGCATGATGGAAGATGAATTTCCTCAAGAGCTTAAACCCCTTAGAATCGCCATAAGCAGCGATTTTAAGGGGCTTTTTGTCTAAAAGTTTTTGAAAACCTGTCCCGGATTTGACAAACATTTCAAGGCCCTCTTTTTATAATAACTCCTGCACGTACAAAGCGGCAGAAAAAGGAGGACGAAATGATGAATAAATCAAAATGGAAGGAACTTATATTGTATATTTTGGCAATCGTCGTGGCAAAGGTGGAGTTTGTGGGCTGCTATCCGCTGATTCCCGCTTTTTTTGCAGCGGCATATATGGAAGAGGTCAACCGCACGCTGCTTCTCGTATTCAGTATCTTTGGCATGGCGCTGTTTGTGCCAGTGCAGGCGATGGCAAAATATACGATGGCGCTGCTTGTTATGGGGATTGTGATTAAGCTGGTGGAATGGGCGTACAAAAGCTGCCGTATTTATGTGGGGGCAGCGGCGGCCGGGGTCAGTGTCCTTCTGCTTACAGCGGCGGGGGAAGTGTTGCAGGTGGGTAACCGCAGCTTAGTCTGGATGGGTATCATGGAGGCCGTGCTGGTAACCGCCATGGTAATGTTGCTCTCGCCTGCGCTCCACCGAATGATGGAAGATGGGTTGGTTCCCCTACACTGGAAAAGTAACACGGAGCCCCGCACACCCGAGCATGGAGAAAAATTGCAGACGTATGCAAAATCCTTTAGCGGGCTGTCAAAAATATTTTCACATATGGAAAGATTTAAAGGAAGTTTTGAGCCGGAGGAGATGGGCAAGATGCAGCAGGAGATAGCCGGCAAAATCTGTATGGACTGCGAGCAGTGCGCAATCTGTTGGCAGGAGGAGACAAGCCCAATGTACGAGTTGTTCTACCGGCTTTTTCACTCCATCGAGAACCGCGGGCAGGCCGAGGAGGAATTACACCGGGAACTGGCGGGGTACTGTCCGTACTCCGACAGCATTGTGGACGAGGCTATCGGCGTATTTGAGAAGGCAAAACTTAATCTTGCCTGGTATAACCGCCTGCTGGAAAATCGCGGAATTATCGCAGAACAGCTCGACGCAATGGCTTATATCATGGAGGACTGTGCCAGGGAGTACCGGGACATAAGCCAGCAGGAGGCAAGACTTGTGTCTGCGGTTAAATACCGTCTCAAGGAGCGCGGTATCCAGACGCGGGAAATTCACCTCTATCAGAGACAGAATGGTAAAATGTCTTTGCAGGTTAAGGCGGCTTCTAAATGGGGAAACTGCGTGCCGGTCAAGGAGTTGGCTAAGGCGGCGAGCCAGGGCTTGAAGCGCGATATGGTTCCAGGCAAATATACACATACGCTGATTGGCAAGGAGGAATCTTTTCTCACGTTTGAGGAAGATACTTTATTTCATACATTACAGGGTGTTGCGAGGCTCACTAAGGATCACGCGCAGGTGTCAGGCGACAGCTTTTCGTTCCTCAACCTCGAAGGCGGGGAGTGTGTGATGGCTTTGTCGGACGGCATGGGTTCGGGAATCAATGCTTGTAAGGAAAGTGAAATGGTGATAGAGTTAATAGAGAAGTTTTTGGAATCCGGCTTCCAGAAGGAGACGGCAATTCGCATGATGAACTCGGCAATGGTGATTCAGGGCGAAGATGGGATTTTTTCTACGGTGGATATGGCGTCTATGGACTTGTACACCGGCATGTGCGAGTTTTATAAAATTGGCGCGGCGGCAACGTTTATCAAACATGAGCAGGAGGTGGAGTGCATTGCTTCGGCTAGCCTTCCGGCGGGAATTCTTCACCAGATTGAGATTGATAAGACAAGCCGTCAGCTCAAGGATGGGGAGTTTGTCGTGCTTCTGTCGGACGGTGTACTGGATTTCCTTAAGGTACCCATGCCTGAGGAGACTATGCGGGAAATCATAGAGACGGTTGAGACGAATAATCCGGGACAGATGGCAAAGCAGATTTTAGAGCGGATTTTATTGTTTACCGCCGGTAAAGTGCCGGATGACATGACCGTACTGGTGAGTGGTATTTGGAAGAAATAAATGGCCTTGGCCCATGCGGCCGTAAGAGGGAGAACATTTGGCAGCCCATTCAGATATGGTAAGAGAAAGGGCGCAAGTTTACAGGAGATGAAGATGCAGGAGAAAATGAGGAAATTTATAGAGGAATTCCATATGATAGAAGAGGGGGATACTGTGCTGGCAGCCGTGTCGGGAGGTGCGGATTCGCTCTGCCTGCTTTTGCTGCTTAATGATCTTTGTGAGAAAATGAAATTTAGATTGTGCGTAGTTCATGTGGAACATGGTATCCGCGGGGAAGAGAGCCTGAAAGACGCAGTGTTTGTGGAGAAGCTCTGCGGAGAGATGCATATTCCCTGTAGGGTTTGTCGCTGCCGGGCTTTGGAGTATGCCGGGCAGCATAAGTTGACTGTAGAGGAGGCGGCGCGTGAGCTGCGCTATCAATTGTTTGACGAGACAGCAAAAGCGTTTGGCGCTGGCAAGATTGCGGTTGCACATAATCAGAATGATTGCGCGGAGACGATGCTGTTCCATTTGGCGAGGGGGAGCGGGCTCTTGGGGCTGTGTGGAATCCGTCCGGTGCGCGGGCAGATTATTCGTCCGCTTCTGTGTTTCACCCGCGGGGAGATAGAGAAATATCTTGCCGCACAAGGGCGGGACTTCTGCATTGACAGAACGAATGAGGAGCTTCAATATACCAGGAACAAAATCCGTCATCAGGTACTTCCTCTGCTTATGCAGATAAATACAAATGCCGTTACGCACATGAACCAGGCAGCGGCCTTTGTGGCGGAGGCGGTAGAGCTGATGGATGAACTGAGCCGGCAGGCAGAAGCAAAATACATCAGTAGATATGATAATGAAATAATCATTTCGCGCATGCTGCTGACGGAGCCTCCTGCCGTTGTGCGGATGGTGCTGTATCGTGTCCTGACGAAAGCGGCGCAAAGCAGTAAAGATATCTCGAGTATTCATGTGCAGCAGCTCTGGGATTTGTTTGCGCGGCAGAGTGGAAAAGAGGCGGATCTGCCTTATGGGTTGCGGGCGAGGAGGACATATGAGGGGATTCTTTTGCAGGCGGGCAGAGAGGCTCAAAGGCGGCAGGAGACAATGCCTGTATCGTGGGAACTTCCGCTGGCTGGAAGTTTGAGCATTTCTTCCTTTGGATATACAATACACACGCGTTTAATAGAAAAAATGCCTCAAAATGAAGAAATTCCCAAAAAAATGTATACGAAATGGTTAGATTATGATAGAATAAAAAATACTACGCGATTGAGAACACGTCAGGAACAGGATTATCTGGTAATCAATCGTGAGGGAAAGCGAAAAAAGTTAAAGAAATACTTTATTGACGAGAAGATACCGGCCAAGCGGCGGGAGCAGATTTTGCTCCTGGCAGACGGGGCCCATATCTTATGGGTCATCGGTTATCGCATCAGTGAGGATGTAAAAGTGACAGAGCATACCAAAAGAATTTTAGAGATACGTGTGGATGGAGGAGAAAAGAGTGAGTGAGGAGATCCGCGTCTTAATTTCGGAAGAGGAGATAGAAGAAAGAATTCGTGAGATGGGCAGACAAATCAGTGAATTTTACCAGGGAGAGTCGGTACACCTGGTGAGCGTCCTCAAGGGGGGCGTATTTTTCACCTGTGAGCTGGCAAAGCGTTTGAGCGTACCGGTCTCGCTTGATTTCATGTCTGTTTCAAGCTATGGGGACGGCACTAAGTCGAGCGGCGTGGTCAAAGTCGTCAAGGATTTGGATGAAGCCATCGAGGGAAAGCATGTGTTGGTTGTGGAGGACATTGTGGACTCCGGGAGGACGTTGAGCTATCTGCTGGATAATCTGAGAAGCAGAAAACCGAAAAGCCTGCGTCTGTGCACGCTGCTGGATAAACCGGAACGACGGGTAACAGATGTGCGTGTGGACTATACCGGGTTTGAGATACCGGATGAGTTTGTTGTGGGTTATGGACTTGATTATATGCAGCATTACCGCAATCTTCCCTATATCGGGGTTGTGGAATTGGATGCTTAAAATAGAAAGGAGATAAGGAATAGGCGATGAATAATCAAAAACGTTATCGTGCATTTGCCGTATATATTGTAGTGATTGCCATTCTTGCGCTGCTTTGGGTTTTGCGGGATAATTCGTCAAGTTTTAATCAGGGTTCTGTTTATACTTATGGACAGTTTGAACAAGATTTGGAGAATGGGAAAGTGTTATCCGTCGTTATCACCCAGAACCGGGAGGTGCCAAGCGGCGAGGCAAGCGTGCTTATAAAGGGCGGGGGCAAGAATGGGACCCGTTCACTGCATGTGTCAGATGTCAATGCGTTGCAGGAGACCATGATATCATGTGATTTCAAAGAATTTGTAGTGCAGGAGATGCCGGAAGAGAATTGGCTGATATCCATACTTCCTACATTAATCCTGTTTGGCGTACTGTTTGTCTTTTACATTATGATGACGAACCATGCGGCGGCATCCTCTGGCGGTGGAGGCAAGATGATGAATTTTGGTAAGAGCCGGGCCAAGATGTCAACAGATGAGAATCGAAAGATTAATTTTGGCAATGTTGCCGGGCTCAAGGAGGAAAAGGAAGAGCTGGAAGAACTGGTCGATTTCCTGCAAGCGCCCAGAAAGTATACGAAACTGGGGGCGAGAATCCCCAAAGGCGTGCTTTTAGTAGGACCGCCCGGAACCGGTAAGACACTGCTTGCCAAGGCAGTGGCCGGTGAGGCAGGCGTTCCGTTCTTTAGTATTTCCGGCTCCGATTTTGTGGAAATGTTTGTCGGTGTGGGAGCTTCCCGCGTCCGTGATCTTTTTGAGGAGGCCAAGAAGAGTTCTCCCTGTATCGTGTTCATTGACGAGATTGATGCGGTGGCTAGAAGGCGTGGAACCGGCATGGGCGGCGGCCATGATGAGCGTGAGCAGACTTTGAACCAGCTTTTGGTAGAGATGGATGGTTTTGGCGTCAACGAGGGAATCATAGTGATGGCGGCAACCAACCGGGTAGATATTTTGGATCCCGCAATCATGCGTCCGGGGCGGTTTGACCGCAAGGTGCATGTGGGCAGGCCGGATATTGGCGGCAGGGAAGAGATTTTGAATGTTCATGCCAAGAATAAGCCTCTGGGGGATGACGTAGATTTGAAACAGATTGCCCAGACGACCGCAGGTTTTACAGGCGCCGATTTGGAAAACCTTTTGAATGAGGCAGCAATTGTCGCAGCCAAGGAAGACCGTGCTTATATCATTCAGAGCGATATTCGCAAGTCCTTTGTCAAGGTTGGAATTGGTTCGGAGAAGAAGAGCCGGATTATCACGGAGAAGGAGAAGCGGATTACGGCGTACCATGAGGCGGGCCATGCGATCCTCTTCCACGTGCTGCCGGATGTAGGGCCCGTGTATTCCGTGTCTATTATCCCTACCGGGGTAGGGGCGGCAGGGTATACGATGCCACTGCCGGAACGTGATGAAATGTTCAATACCAAAGGCAGGATGTTGCAGGAAATCATCGTAGATCTCGGCGGCCGTGTAGCGGAAGAGATGATTTTTGACGATATTACTACAGGAGCTTCTCAGGATATCAAACAGGCAACCGGCGTGGCAAAGGCAATGGTTACGAGGTATGGGATGTCTGAGAACATTGGACTGATCAATTATGACAATGACGACGACGAGGTATTCATCGGCAGGGACCTCGCACATGCGAGGGCTTACGGTGAGAATGTAGCTGGCATGATAGACCAGGAGATTAAGCGCATTATTGACGAGTGCTATCAGAAAACAAGAAGCATTCTGACGGAACATGAGAAGATTCTCCATAAATGTGCAGACCTTCTGTTAGAGAAAGAGAAAATCAGTAGAGATGAGTTTGAAGCGCTTTTTGAAGGATGATTTGTGAAATTTGCTATGGGATTTTCGTAGGGTAGGAAAAAGTGACTGTACAAAGTAGACAAAAACAAATTGTATTTTTTGTGAAGTTTGTGCACACTTATTGAGGGATTTATGGTACTATAATTATCGTAAAAACCCCCCAATACATTATATAGTTTTTGCTACACCCCATAGTAAAAATACCTTCTCCTAAAAAGGC
>CAJUTD010000023.1:0-3457 GCA_910589635.1 uncultured Lachnospiraceae bacterium
AGCGGGCCACTATGACGGTTGCTTCTGGTGTTCGATAAGCGACTCGCCAGGTCCACTTCTTTATGTTTTACAAGGATGTGATTTTATGTCAACAGAAAAAGAATTGACAGACTTAAGTCAGTTTGAAAAGCAGAGGAAAAATTGACTTCGATTATGTTTGGAGTTTGCAGACGAAATCTGCATCTGGCGTTGTATATAGAGAATGCAGGGATTGGTAAAGTAAACATGTGGGAAGGTAAAAGAGTATACAAGTCTCTTTTACCTTTTTTTGAAAAAATGCTAAAAAATATTGACATCTGAACCAATTTCATAGAGAATAAAATAAGGGCTTTTTATGCCTGCTATGTTTTAGCAACTTAGCAACCATATACCAAAAGAAACGAGGATGTTGAGGATGGGAATTGGAACAACTAAAAACAAACTAGTGAAGTCAGTTTCAGAGATGAAAGAGTGCAACTATTCATCAAACCCGGAATTGAACAGTATGTACCAGCGTCTGCAAAGCGGCAGACAGCAATTTGCCAGAGTTCTTGAAAATAATTTCAAGGCTGTTATGCAGATTAGTTCTCTTGATCTGAAATTACAACATGAGACAGATAAGATTCTTGAAATATCCCGCAATGTGGCAAGGGCTACGGAAGTAATTTTTGGGACAAATGGAGTAGATGCGTCAGAGGGGAATAATTCTCTTGAGGAACTTACTAATACAATTATTAAAATTTCCAGTGATACGGATGAAGTGTACCGTAAAATAGAAACTGGACAGGAGGAACTGACAGCAATCCGTGGCCTATCTACGCAGACGATTGATGTTTCTACGGATATGAAGACGGATCTGGATGAACTTCTTAATGTTATCGATCATATGAATGATGTTATTGCAGAAATTGAGTCGATTTCACGCCAGACGAATCTGTTGGCGTTGAATGCTGCAATTGAGGCTGCAAGGGCAGGCGAGGCTGGAAGAGGATTTGCTGTAGTTGCAGATGAGATACGGTCATTGGCAGAAGAGACCCAGCGGATGACAGGGAACATGTCGCAATTCGTAGAGGGAATCCGGGAGGCGTCGAACAAGACTGCGGGAAGCACGACGAATACCATAGAGGCCTTGGAGAGTATGACAGATAGAATTAAGAACGCCTGGGAGATTAACGATGAGAATCAGAGACATGTTTCCGGGGTTAATGAGGCTGTTACCTCCCTGGCAGCGGTCAGTGAAGAACTTAGCAGTACTATGGCGGAGATGGAGAATCAACTGCGCAGCAGTACGGAGTTTATGCGTGAGATTGGAAATGAGCTGACAGAAGCATCTAAGCCTGTTGTGGAGATTGAGCGTACGTTGGATGAAATGGCTAAGCAGATGGGTTCCATGGCAGAAGATCCATTTTACCATTTGAAAAAAGAGGAATTTGCCGTTTATGTGGAGAATGCCATTACGGCGCATCAGGGATGGATTAGCAATTTGGAGAAGATGGTGAGAGAACGTGTGATTGTCCCGCTCCAGCTAGACCCCGCCAAATGTGGATTTGGACATTTCTATTATGCAATGATGCCAGATGTAGAGGAAGTTCTCCCAATCTGGAATGCACTTGGCAACAAACACCAGAAGTTCCATGGATTTGGCTCGGATGCTATTCAGGCATTGTTCGATGAAGATTACGAGAAAGCAGAGCAGATATGCCGGGAGGCAAGAGACTACTCCAAAGAGCTTATCTCAGACATGGAACAGATGGTGCGGATTATGCGTGCATAAGTTACCGCAGCAGCAGGCAGATAAAGAGCTTTGCAGGAGAGCATAATGGACGGATTTAAGATGGTTGTGGACGGGTTTGCGTTCACAGACGGGGAAGCAGCGCAGAAAGCATGTCAGGAAGAAGATGGCATACAGTACGTCAAAGACAGGCTTGATATGGAAAATCCGCGTATGGTGTTAGAGATGTACCATAAGTTATTGTCAGAGCAGGTATTCGAGACGCCGATAGGATTATTTTATTTGAAAAACCTTCAGAATTATCTCCTGGAGGCTCCAGAAGTGGAGAAAGAGAGCATTGAGGCAATCCCTGTTTTTGGTAGTCAAATGCCGCAGGCTTTTGCCCGGGATGAGATGATACATACTTCTGATACTCAGAAAAATCCAATGCCGGTGATGGCGCCCCAAGGAACTGCCCAGGCAGAGGAAGATATAAAACCAATGACGCCGCAGGCGGCAGCCAGGCAGCAGGAGACTTTGGAATGGTATGCGCAGAAGCTTGAGGAGTCCAGGCAGAAGGAGAGACTTGCGGAATATCGCAGGAGACGGGCAGAGGAGCGGACGAAAGAGAGCAGCAAGCGTCTGCGTCTGAGTTTACTGATAAGTTTGTTTTTTGCTCTTGTGGCAGTTGGCGTGGGATTCGTTACTTTGACAGACAATCACCCCAATATTCTTAATTATGAGAATAAGATTATTGAGAAATACCAGGATTGGGAGAATGATTTGGAGAACCGCGAGGCAGCCATCAAAGAGAAAGAATTGACAGATAATCCATAAATAAAACTAAATATTTTCACAAAAACAACATAAATGTGTGCTATGGTCTATGAAAGGAACAGATTTATGTTGTTTTTTCTATAAAAAATAGGAAAAGGTGTGCAAACTATGGAAAAACTGAAAATACTTGTAGTGGATGATGAGAGCAGGATGCGCAAGCTGGTACGGGATTTCTTGGTGAAACAGGGATTTGAGGTAATTGAGGCCGAGGACGGCGAGGATGCGTTGAATAAATTTTATGAACAGAAAGATATTGCACTGATAATTTTAGATGTGATGATGCCTAAGATTAACGGTTGGGATGTGTGCAGGGAAATACGTGAAAGCTCTAAGATTCCAATTATTATGTTGACGGCCAAGGGTGAGGAGAACGATGAACTTCAAGGTTTTGAGATTGGCGCGGACGAATATATTTCCAAACCGTTCAGTCCGAAAATCCTGGTGGCAAGGGTGGAAGCAATCCTGCGGCGTGCCGGCAAGAATGAGGAAGAAATTTTGCAAATCGGCGGGATTACTGTGGACAGGCTTGGGCATCAGGTGAAGGTGGATGACCGCGAGTTGGAGCTGAGTTTTAAGGAATTTGAACTGCTCACCTATTTTATAGAGAATAAAGGGATTGCTCTTTCGCGGGAGAAGATTTTAAACCATGTCTGGAATTATGACTATTTTGGGGATGCCAGGACAATTGATACCCATGTGAAGAAACTGCGCAGTAAAATGGGGGATAAAGGAGAGTATATTAAGACTATTTGGGGGATGGGCTACAAGTTTGAGGTAGAAGCATGAGACATTCCATAACAAGAAAGATAACGGCCATTATGATTAGCATAGTAGCAGGGACCGTGCTGCTATGCTGGTTTATTAATACGACGCTGTTGGAATCGTATTATATTGACAATAAGCAGAAGACGCTGCTCAATACGTTTGACA
>CAJUTD010000023.1:3467-10655 GCA_910589635.1 uncultured Lachnospiraceae bacterium
GTGTATGAGGAGAGTAAAAAAGGCAGGACGGATGGCGAAGAATTTTTGATTAAGTTGGAGACAAAATGCAGTAACAGCGGTATTTCGCTTATGATAATCAAGTCCGACCGCACGATTATCCAGTCTAATGTAGGGAATGACGAGCATTTTCTTTTCCAGTTTTTGGAGCTGATTTTCCACACAGATGACAATAATAGTCAGGTATTAAAAAACACAGAGGAATATACGATAGCTAAGACGAAGGACAGCAGGTTGCAGACAGATTATTTGATGCTCTCGGGAACTTTACAGAATGGAAATATGATTTTGATGCGTACTGCTGTCGAAAGCATCAAAGAGAGCGTGGACATTGCCAATCGTTTTCTCGCCTATGTGGGCGTGGCAATGGTAATTTTGTGTGCAGTGATTATCTATGTGGTGACGAAAAAGATTACCAATCCTATCTTACAGCTGGCGGATATTTCCAAGCGCATGACGAATCTTGATTTTGACGCCAAGTTTCATGGAAAAGGTGAAAATGAGATTAATTTATTGGGAAATCATATGAATCAGTTGTCGGAAACTTTGGAAAAGACGATATCTGAGCTTAAGAGCGCCAATAACGAATTGAAGACAGACCTTGAGAGGAAAACAGAAATAGATGAAATGCGTAAGGAATTTATTTCTAATGTTTCCCATGAACTGAAGACACCGATTGCGCTTATTCAGGGGTATGCGGAAGGGCTGCAGGAGTGTATTAATGACGATGATGCCAGCCGTGACTTTTATTGCGAGGTTATCATGGACGAGGCAGACAAGATGAACTCGCTCGTAAAGAGTTTGCTGACGCTGAATCAGTTGGAATCTGGCAGTGAACAGGTAGTATTTGAGCGGTTTAATCTGTTGGAAGTGATTCAGGGTGTGGCGAATGCTACGGCAATCTTGCGGGAACAGGACGGAATAAGTCTTGCGATTCATGCGCAGGGACCGGTGTATGTATGGGCAGATGAGTTTAAGACGGAACAGGTGCTGACGAATTACATTAGCAATGCCATACATTATGCAGCCGATGAAAAACAAATTGAAGTTTCGGTGATCCCTAAAGAGGATACGGTGAGGGTGGAAGTGTTTAATACCGGAGCCCCCATTCCGCAGGAGGAGCTTGCACATATCTGGGATAAATTTTATAAGGTGGATAAGGCGAGGACCAGGGAATATGGTGGAAGCGGTATCGGTTTGTCGATTGTCAAGGCAATCATGGATTCTTTTCATCAGGAGTGCGGCGTCGCCAATGAGGAAAACGGTGTGAAGTTCTGGTTTGAGCTGGATAGCAGGGTAGAGGGAGGAAGATATGCCCAAACTCAAGATGAAAATATAGTTGCCCTGGAGAATAAATAATGGTAGAATACTATTGTGGCGAGTGAATGAGTGTAATCGGACAATGCTAAGGCCGATGATTCTGTGTTCGCTGTGTGAAGCAACCTGAGGAAAAGGAGACAGACTTATGAGAAACGTCGTAAAAATGGGAGCGGTACTGGTTGCGGCAGCAATGCTTTTTACTGGATGTGGCGATCCTTTAGTGCCGTTGACGGAAGAGGAAGAATCCATTGTGGTAAATTATTCTGCCGGAACGCTTGCTAAGCATAACAGTTATCAGCAGGAGGGGATGACAGCAATCTATCCGGAAGAGGAAGAAGAACTGGAGGATACGGAAGAATCGCAGGAGACGGAAGAACCTGACGACACCAAGGGGCAGGAAGAAGATAAGAAGGATAAACCCCAGGAGACAGAAGATAAGCCTGAGGATAAGTCTGAGGATGCATTAACGCAGGAAGAGACCAAGCAGCTTACTTTAACGGAAGCGCTCTCTGTGCCCGGAATAGAATTTTCTTATCATGATTATTCAACGGCATTGAATTATAAGCAGGGAGAAGCTTTGTCGATGGATGCCTCGGCGGGCAATGTATTGCTGATGCTTAATGTGAATATGACAAATACAGGGAGTAAGGCGGCAGAATGTGACCTGTTGTCCAAGCAGCCAACCTTTACTTTGAGCCTGAATGGGGAAGCAGGAGTTCCTAATCAGATGACAATGCTGACAAATGATTTGTGCACTTACAAGGGCACGATGGACCCCGGGCAGACCGAGGCGATGATATTGATGTTCGAGGTGCCGGAGAAGACAGCGGAAAATATTTCGTCATTGCAGCTGAGTGTTAAGCTCGCTGGTAAGGATAATGAAATCATTCTAAAATAAAACTATAAAAACCAAAAAAATTTATATATTTTTCTGAAAATATGTGATATAATTATAGAAATGGATAGAAACGGAAGAATACTGGAGAGGAGCGAGTGACTATTATGGATACAAATATTCTTTTAGAGAATGGAACAAATGAGCTGGAGGTGTTGGAATTTACCTTGGCCGGCAATCATTATGGAATTAATGTGGCAAAAATCCGAGAAATTTTAACCTATCAGCCGATTACTCCGATTCCGAATGCCCATCCCTGTGTGGAAGGTATATTTATGCCGCGTGACACAATGATTACAGTAATTAACCTCCGTCATTGCCTGGGGCTCCCGGACATAGAAGATGATGGTTTATTCATTATCACGAATTTCAATAAATTGAATATTGCGTTTCATGTGGACGAGGTCTGCGGAATCCACAGGCTGTCCTGGGCAGATATTATCAAACCGGATTCTACAATCAATATTGAAGAGAGCGGAGTGTCTACCGGTGTGATTAAACTGGAAGACAGATTGATTGTTATCTTAGATTTCGAGAAGATTGTAACAGACATCAGCCCGGAGACCGGATTGCAGGTATCAGATTTGGAGGGGTTGGGAGAGCGCAACAGAAGCGATGCGCCTATCTTGATTGCGGAGGATTCGCCGCTTTTGTCTAAGCTGATTACTGACTGCCTCAAGAAAGCAGGATATACGAAGCTGATTGTCAACAGCAACGGACAGGAAGCGTGGGATAAGCTCTGTGAGTTTAGAAAAGATGGTACTTTAGACGAGAAGGTACATATGATTATCACCGATATCGAGATGCCGTTGATGGATGGACATCGTCTGACTAAACTTGTAAAAGAAGATGAACAATTGAAGCATATCCCGGTGGTTATTTTCTCATCGCTGGTGAATGAGGAGATGCGCCATAAGGGTGAGATGCTGGGTGCAGATGCGCAGTTGACGAAACCGGAGATTGGTAAGCTGGTTGGCGCTATTGATAATCTTATGGACCAGAGAAAAGAGAAATTGGCACAGAAAGAACAGCAGTAATCCATGTAATAGGGCGCCACGCATTTTATATGCGAAGGTGCGCATGATGATGTTGATGAATGAATCTGCCTGGGGGATCACATAAAAAGTTCTCGCAGGCAGTTGTTATCTTGTCTATCATCTATTTTCATAAAAGGAGGAAATCTAGTGGAGAAATTATCGTTACAGACTGAGTTAAAAGGTAATTCATATCCCGGAAGAGGAATTGTAATTGGTAGGTCGGGAGATGGAAAGTATGCGGTGACTGCTTATTTTATTATGGGAAGAAGTGAGAATAGCAGGAACCGTATTTTTGTGGAAGAAGGAGAGGGCATTCGTACACAGGCTTTTGATGAATCTAAACTGAGCGATCCCAGCCTGATTATCTATGCGCCGGTGCGTGTGCTTGGAAATAAGACCATTGTGACGAATGGAGATCAGACAGATACGATTTATGAGCTGATGGACAAGCAGCAGACGTTTGAACAGGCATTGCGTACGCGAGAGTTTGAGCCAGACGCCCCCAATTATACTCCGCGGATTTCCGGTATCATGCATGTGGAGAATAGCAGTTATAATTATGCCATGTCTATTTTAAAGAGCAATAATGGCAATTCTGAGGCCTGCAACCGCTATACGTTTGCTTATGAGAATCCTGCGAGCGGTGAAGGGCATTTCATACATACTTATATGGGAGACGGCAATCCATTGCCCAGTTTTGAGGGGGAGCCCAAGCTGGTAGAGATTGACGGCGGTATTGACGAATTGACAGAAATGATTTGGACAAGTCTCAATGAAGAGAATAAGGTATCGCTGTTTGTTCGTTATATTGATATTGAAAGCGGTTCCTATGAGACACGCATAGTCAATAAGAATAAATAAATTTTAAATTACAATTGAAAATTGTGATATTAGGAAACTGTGAATCATTACATAAGAATCAGGAGGCATTTATGCACGAATTGGAATTGAAGTACGGATGTAACCCGAACCAGAAACCTTCCAGGATTTATATGGAGAACGGTGAACTGCCGATAAAGGTTCTCAACGGCAAACCAGGATATATCAATTTTCTGGATGCATTTAACGGCTGGCAGTTGGTTAAGGAATTAAAGGCGGCAACCGGGCTGGCAGCGGCCACGTCGTTTAAGCATGTTTCTCCCGCAGGTGCAGCGGTAGGTCTTCCGTTGTCAGAGGTGGAGAAGAAGATATACTGGGTAGATGACATGGATGTGGAATTTACGCCTCTTGCCAATGCATATGCGAGAGCCAGGGGTGCAGACCGTATGTCTTCCTTTGGAGATTTCATTTCACTGTCCGATGTCTGTGATGTGGCGACGGCCAAGATTATCAAACGTGAGGTTTCCGATGGTGTTATTGCGCCGGGGTACGAACCGGAGGCATTGGAGATTTTGAAGGCGAAGAAAAAGGGAAATTACAATGTAATCGAGATAGATGCAGATTATGTGCCGGCGCCTGTTGAGCGCAAGGAAGTGTTTGGCATTACCTTTGAGCAGGGCAGGAATGAATTAAAGATTGACGATGAATTTTTCGCGAATATTGTAACAGAGAATAAAGAGATACCAGAGTCAGCCAAGATTGATTTGGCAATCGCTATGATTACGCTTAAATATACACAATCTAATTCCGTATGCTATGCCAAAGGCGGACAGGCAATCGGCATTGGCGCCGGTCAGCAGTCCAGAATTCATTGTACGCGGCTTGCCGGGCAGAAGGCGGACAACTGGTTCCTTCGCCAGTCGCCCAAGGTGCTTGGCTTGCAGTTTGCGGATGGAATCGGACGTGCCGACAGAGACAATGCCATTGACCTTTATATCGGTGAGGATTACATGGATGTATTGGCGGATGGCGCCTGGGAGAAGATTTTTAAGGTGAAGCCGGAAGTATTTACCCGGGAGGAAAAACGCGCCTGGTTGGATCAGATGAGCGGCGTAGCTTTGGGGTCTGACGCATTCTTCCCATTTGGCGATAATATTGAACGTGCGCACAAAAGCGGTGTTTCCTATGTGGCAGAACCGGGCGGTTCTATCCGGGATGACAACGTAATTGATACCTGTAACAAGTATAAGATGGCGATGTGTTTTACCGGCATACGTTTGTTCCATCATTGATATGGATATTGCCAGTACTCAGCACATAAAAGATTCGCTATAAGGTTTATGATGGTAAGGCTGTAAATTGCCCCAAGATGGCTACAGGCAGATGATCTGCTGTCTGTAGTCATTTTTCATAGAGTAATCCCCTTTCGCAGCAAGGCATAGACGGTATAAGTCTGAGCTTCGCATGTCGAATTGCCAAAGCTGCTGCGCTTCCGGCGACAGAAAGCGTTCGGCGTCCGCTGCATTTGTAATTAGCGGAAGGCTGCTGTGGGATTTTATGGCGGAGAGTAACGGTGCGGCCGATTTACGGAAACCGAGAACTCGCAGATAAGCGGGGGCGGTGAATCTGCGGTAGTCCTCCTGGCGAATATGCAGGAGCATATGCGTAAACAGGCGGCTGAGCCGGGCATGAGTGATATTTTTGGTCTTCATATGCTGGCAGAAGCCGCTCCAATTTGTGAAATGTTCCCGTTCTGCTGACAGGCGGTTGGCAATTTCCTGCGAACTGTCTCCCCAGGCGGCGAGGCGGTCTGTGTCGTCTGTCAGCAGTTCGTAGTGAAGCAGTGCGGACAAATCATCTTCAAACAGAAAAGGATGAGGATAATGGTTTAAAATATCATAGGCTGTTTTAGGCATGGCGGTTTCCGGTATCGGGAAACTGCCATTTTTGGTAGGACAATTTGCTGTATGCGTTTGCTCTACCGTTTGTAGGCAGGGCAATTTTTCTCTTAGGCAGGAGCGAATGGCGGAAGCCGAGCAAAAATCCTGTGTTATGGCGGTGTCGTGGTAACCGTTGCCCTTTCTGCAGATTGGCGTTGGAATTATGTCGGAGCCGGAAGTGGCCAAAGCCTGTAGGTATTCCAGAGCCAGAATGTTATTCGGTGAAATCAGAATGTCTTCTATTTCTGTGAATGTAGCGTGAGAAGGCTGCAAATCTGGGGAGGCGCTTTCGGTATAGTAATTCTGTAACAATGACGGCATATCTGTGGCAATATAATTTCGCAGGGCAGCAGAACGGGCAGCAGGAAAGGAGGCGCCTGTTTTCAGTTCCCGGCGCAGATTCTCCCGGTAATGCTCAGGCTCCTTTGAGAGCAAATCTGCAAGTGCGCAGAGCAGTTGATGATTTTCCGTTTCTGCTCCGAAGCCTAGATGGGTGACAACGCCGGCGCCGTTTAACAGACAGACGCCGCCTGTGGAAAAATATTCTGCGCTGGCGGTGGCAAAAAGTGACGGGAGCTCTAAGACCAGGTCTGCGCCGCAACTCAGAGCCATCCGCGTGCGGCTGTATTTGTCCATCAGGGCGGGCGCGCCCCGTTGGACAAAATTTCCGCTCATGGCAATGATTACATAATCAGCATGGCAAATCTCCCTCAATTTTAGGATTTGGTATTCGTGTCCCCGGTGGAAGGGATTATATTCAGCGATGATTCCGACAACATTCATGTAGCGCTCCTTTATCGTTCTACAGTTACATGGTAGACAGCCGTTTTGCCGCCCCAGGTTCATTTTGAGTATTAATGTTATTATACACGTTTCGCAACTGAAATCAACGTGCTTTCGTGTTGAAAGTATGAGGGCTTTGTGGTAGCATGGAAAAGGAGCAGGAGATAACTTCAGCTTACCAGAACAACATATTTTAGTGCGAAAGAGAATAGATGGGGGGGATACATATGAAATTTGTCTGGGATATTATTAGGAATACTTTGAATAAATTTGTTGCCTTTGTCGGGGCAATCTGGGTGATTATAGAAATTGTTGGAAATTTTAACCCTGGTGTAGAAGAGTTGCAGAAAAACGGCCGTTTTATTATGGGAGGAGC
>CAJUTD010000023.1:10703-17607 GCA_910589635.1 uncultured Lachnospiraceae bacterium
AGAATTTGCGTGAAAATTGGAGATATCACAAGAGGGAAGAAGGGAAGCCGTGTTGTCGGGATCAATAATAAGCTGGAAACGTCTGTCGCTTCTATCGCCAAAAATAGTATACATGAAAAGATAATAAAAGAACACGGGGAAGAGATTATCCAAGAAAAATTTGCTGCGGGCAAACAGAAATTTGAAGAAGTTTCTGGAAGCCAGGAGTATAATTTTGGTGACGCGTTTAGCTGTGAGGTTCATAAAAAGCATTACATCTTCCTTGTGATGTCTGAATTGAACAGCCCCACGCATCCGACAGTGGGTAAGGAACAATTGCTAGAGGCAATCAATCGCTTTTTTCATAACCAGGATGGTATTGAAATTGACCAAGGCATTTTATATTTCCCGGTAATAGGGACTGGAGCAGGCGGAAACTGTATGAGCCAAAAAGAAGTAATATGTGAGATCGTAAGGCAGTTTGTATTGTTTATAAAGAGGGAAGGAAATAGGACAAACAGGATAAAAGATTTGAACATTGTCGTCTGGCGGAAGAATTTACATTCGATTGACTGGGACAATATGGTGAAAGAAGTTGACGCTATTGTGGCGGCTTGTGGGAATTGCAATACGGTCTCAGCGCTGTAGGACAGGGCTTGAATGATATTTTAATTGGTTGGCAGAGATTGAATCGTCCGTGAATTGGAAGATTAGGAGGATTATTATGTATGCTGTAGAAGCAAAATGTCTTTTTAAAAGTCACCGTGCTAAAGGAAGAAGGATAGAAGTGTTGAAGAATCTATCTATGCAAGTAAAAAAGGGAGAGATGGTTGCTGTTATGGGCGCTTCCGGTAGCGGAAAGACGACGCTGCTGCATAATCTTAGCGGTATAGATGTGCCGGATTCCGGGGAAATTTTTATAGATGATAAGGATTTATCATCTTTTTCCAGGGAGGAGCTTGCCTTGTTCCGTAGGAAAAACATTGGCATGGTATTTCAGGATTTTCAATTGTTGGAATGCCTTTCGGTTGGGGAGAATATCTTACTTCCAATGATTTTAGACAAGCAAAGTGAGAAGGAGCAGAAGAGGCAGTTGAGGAAAGTGCTGGAAATGGTGGGGATAGAAGAACTGTCGGAACGGGGGATCACGGAGTTGTCTGGTGGACAGAAGCAGAGAGTTGCTATTGCCCGGGCGCTGGTACAGGAACCAAATCTTATCTTTGCCGATGAGCCTACCGGGAATTTGGATGGACAGACAGCGGAGAATATTCTGCGTTGCATGTCGCAGCTCAATCAAAAAACCGGGGCAAGTATGTTGATTGTCACTCATGATTTGCATACGGCGTCTTTTTGTCATCGTACGCTTCGTATGGAGGCAGGAGGTGTTATAGATGACATTCTTTGAAATTTCCCTGAAGATGTTCTATAAAAATATTATCAGATACCGCCTGTATTTTCTGGGCTGTCTCATGGCGGCGACAGTATTTTTTTGCTTTGCCTCTATATTTACGAATCCAACATTTATGGATGGGCAGACGGTCAATTCTATGATAAGTAATAATATTATTTTTCCCAGTATCCTGGCGGCGTTCATGTTGCTGGTGTTTGTCCCTTATTCCTATGCGGCGTTCCTCTCTGCGAGGGAGCAGGAGTATGGGATTTTGCTTTCTCTAGGCATGAGCAGGCGCATGTCTGTACAATGTTTGCTGTTAGAAGGAATTGTCCTGGGCGTACTTGCTTTGGGGGTTTCATTCGTTGCAGGAACTTGTTTTTCTATGATCTTTTATGAAATTATCTCACAGGTAATTGGCATTACAAAACTGCAATGGCAGATTCCCTGCGAGGCTTATATAGCGACAGCGTTGCTCTATGGAGCCGCGCTTATATTTGCGGCAGTATATTTCTCTGTTCAACTCATGGGCAAACGTATACGTCTGCTGCTTTTAGCTCCTTACCGGGCAGAACAAAAAGGCTGGGGTTACCGTTGGATGAAGAAATATTTTCCTGGTTACATGGGGAGGCATTTGTTAGAAGTTTCTCTGCTTGTGCGTCATAAGAAGGCATGGATAGCCCGTTATTGTGTTTCAGCGTTGCTTGTTGGCTTTGTGATATACTTGGTAAGCTTCAGCGCTGTGTTTCAGTCGGCTCTTTTTCGTGATGTGGAAAACTATTGTCCTTATGATTTAGCATACTCTGAGATATATGATAAAAATAAAGTTTCAGAGAGTAACCTTAAGGCTGTTTTAAATGATTATCATGTTTCGGTTGTGGAGGCAACAAAGATTTCTTACGCGAGAGATGCAGCATTTAATTATCTGTGTGTGTCTGAGGTGAATGAAAAGCTGGGATGCAGTTACCGTATTCCTGATGGAATGTTTTTAAATTTATTTCAGTATGATCTGGAGGATGGGTATGGGCATGAGATAGTAGAAATCCCGCAAGTCTCTTTAAGAATGGAGGACAAAGGTGATAAAGAATATCAGGCGCCCGGCGCGGATGCGGTTAGGAGAGCAAAGTCTCAGATGCAGGAGATGGAAAAAGAAGTAAATTTGCAGTCTTGCGGAAGCGATATTAGAATACTTTTTAATAAGAATGCAGCGCTTGCAGACCATACCTTGATTTTAAATGATGATGCTTTTCATATGCTTAAATCAAACTGCAATTACTCGTATGGAACAATGCATTTATTCAAATTACAGAATTGGCGGGAATCATTGCCTGGTATTTTGGCGTTCCAAGATTTATTACAGGAGGAAAATGAACTTACGTCAGAAGAGCAGCAGTATTTTCGGGCGGATGCAAAGGCAGAACGGTTCCAGAAGGCCAGACAGTCTGGGCAGTTTGGCGTCTTTCTGTTTTGTTTTCTAGAGGCGCTTTTGCTGATGGCCGCATTTTTATTGATTCAATTCCAGATTACAGCAGAGCAGGAGGAAAACAGGCGGATGCAAAAAAGCCTGTTTATGATTGGCATGAGCGGATCAGAGCAGTATCGTTTGTTCCGGTTTAAGAACCGTATGCATTTCCTGCTGCCGCTGGCAATTTCTCTGGTATTTTTCCTGCCTGTCAATTATAAGTTGGGTGAAAATGTCTATCATTCCGGGAAGCTGGGATGCCTGGCGGGGTTAGCGGCTTCGTTGATACTGTTTTTTGTTATCATAATTTATAATTCCTGTTATTCTCACTGGGAATTAGCGGTGCTGAGACGCAGTAAGATGGAAAGGTAAGAAAATAAGGAAAGGACATGGCTCTCAAAGCGACGTCCTTTCCTTATTAATTTTAAGGGAACATTATACAGATTATTATTTGCGCAGCCGGAACCTATGTACAGAAACTTTGAGGCCTTCCGCCTGGTTTTGCAAATCTCTTGCCAGCTTCGCGGATTCCTGGGCAGTGGAGGCATTCGTCTGCACTACTTCAGAAATCTGTTCCATACCCTGCGTAATCTGTTGCAGTGAATGGGACTGCGAAATAGCAGATTCGGCAATCCGTTCTATCATTACGGACGATTCCTGAGCGCTGGACACTACAGCCGAGATGGATTCCGTAGTCTCTTCCGTCAGGGAAGAGCCGTATTCTACAAGCTTCATGGAATTCTCAATCAGTTCGGCGATATCCTGTGCAGATACGGAACTCTTATTGGCAAGGTTTTGTACTTCACCGGCAACAATGGCAAATCCTTTGCCGGCTTCGCCTGCACGCGCAGCTTCCACAGAAGCGTTCAGTGCGAGGATATTGGTCTGGAATGAAATATCTTCAATCGTCTTAATAATGCCGCCAATCTGGTGGGAGGCCTCGGAAATATCATTCATAGCGCTTGTCAGGGATTCCATCTTCTGACAACAGATTTGCAGCTGCTTTGCAGCTTCAGAGGAATGGTGGCTGGCAGTGTCGGCATCCTTGGAGGTGCGATCCACCTGTCCGTAAATATCCTGTATGCTGGCGGAAAGTTCCTCTACAGCGGAGGCCTGACGCACAGTGCCGCTCGATAACACTTCGGCGTCTGATGCCATCTGCCTGGATTCATCCGATACCTGATCGGCCGTTATACTGATCTGGGAGAGCGCCTGGTTGAGTGAATCTAAAATCTGGCGCATTGCATTTTGGATGGGCAGGAATTCTCCGCGGTAATCCTCGCCGATGGTAAGGTCCATCGTGCCCTCTGCCATCTTAGCCAGTTTGTCGTCAATATCCTGGATATATTTCTTCAGTTCTCGTTTTGTCTCGTGAATAGATTCTACCAGCATACCAATCTCGGAAGTGTTTGATTTCAAAGCGAAATTAGCAGAGAGGTTACCTTTTGAAATTTCTCCCATCTGGTCGCGGACGGCAATGACCGGTTTCAGTACGCGCCTATTTGTCACAAACATGATGGCAAACTGGATTAAGGCAATGACAATCAAAGTAATAAGCATTGCTTTTCTAATGAAGCCTGCCTGGTAGTTCAGATCGTCAATACGCGCAACAGTTCTTGTGTCAAGCGTGGAAAGAAATTGTTCTTTGAGTGAATTAATCTTGGTGATTGCGGTGCTGTAATCTTTACCATATACATATGCGATGGCGTTTTCTCTGTCACCGTTCTGAACCATTTTCATGGATTCTTCTTCCAAGGGGACAAGTTCATTGGAGATTGCAGACATCTCATCAATCATCGCCTGTTCTTCCTCCGTGATGCCGATTTCCTGCATGGCGGCAACGCCGATGTCGCGGTTCTTCCATTCGTTGACTTCCATCATGTAGTTGTCATAATGCTGCTGGTCGCCAGTTGCCGCGAATGCGCGTACTTCATTTGTCAGGTACGCGGAGCCATTCATAAAACGGTTTGCATTATAGGTTAAATCAAACCGTTCTGCATTTGCCGTATTCAGCAGATCACGTATGTGGCTGTTGGAAAACAGGGCAAGCCCCATAAAAATCAGTGCGAAAATGGAAAATCCATTCAATATTATAGTCAGCGTAGATTGGTTGATAGATTTTTTCATGGTTTAGAACTCCTTCCGATATATCTTGTGTATTTTCTCCGTTTGATGTGGAGAAAAGCATCTTGCTGATACAGTCTATTTTACAGGATATAATAAAAAAATGCAATTCCCTTTCTATTTGCATTTCACCATTTTCTATTTATACAGGAAAAAAATTTGTCACATAAAAGTATGAAAGTGAATTGCGGACAGAGTAAAAATCAATCTAAAACAGATACTAATAAAAAAATTTTGTTGGAGGAATTCGTGTGGACAAAAGGACGTATCTGTGTATAGATTTAAAGTCATTTTATGCTTCCGTGGAGTGCGTGGAACGTGGGCTTGATCCGATGACGGTAAACTTGGCGGTAGCAGACCCGGAGCGCGGGAAAGGGACGGTATGCCTTGCTATTTCCCCATCTATGAAAGCATTAGGTGTCAAGAATCGCTGCCGCGTATACCAGATTCCCAAAAATATTGAGTATATCATGGCTCCGCCGCGCATGAAGCTGTATATCAAGTATTCTGCCAATATCTACGGGGTGTATTTGAAATATTTGGCGAAAGAGGATATTCATGTGTATTCTATAGATGAGGCTTTTTTGGATGCTACTCAGTACCTTGTGCTGTATCATCTTTCAGCCAGGGAATTTGCCGTTAAGATTATGGAGGATATCAGGAATACTACCGGGATTACAGCGGCCGCTGGTATTGGAACCAACCTTTATCTGGCAAAGGTGGCGCTGGATATCATGGCAAAACATGTAAAGGATAATATAGGTTGCCTTGACGAAGAATTGTACCAAAACACGTTGTGGGAGCATACGCCGCTTACGGATTTCTGGCGGGTGGGTGCAGGAATGCAAAAGCGCCTAAGCCATGTGGGGATTATGACAATGAGTGATATAGCCCATGCAGACGAGGATTTGCTTTATAACATGTTCGGCGTGGATGCGGAACTTCTCATAGATCATGCGTGGGGCAGGGAAACCACCACGATGGAAGATATAAAATCTTATCAGCCGCAAAGCAATTCACTTTCCAGCGGGCAGGTGCTCCTTAGGGATTACACATTTGAGGAAGGCAGGCTTATCGTAAAAGAGATGGTGGATAGCCTTTGTCTTGATATGGCGTCCCAGGGGATAGCCTCACAGTCTTTTACTTTGACAGTCGGCTATTCTTATGAGGCAGAGTTAAAGCCTGCTGTGGGAACTGTGACAATACCTGCCGCATCAAACAGCTACCGCGTTATCGTACCGAATATCCTTAAATTATATGAACGTATTGTGCACAGGGGCAGCCCCATCCGTAAACTCAACGTGTCTTGTAACAACGTTACAAAGGAAATCTATCATCAGTATCATCTGTTTAATGATTATACGGCGGCAGAGAGGGATGAAAAATTGCAGCGGGCAGTACTTGAGATAAAGCGGCGGTATGGGAAAAATGCCATTGTTCGTGGCATGGACTTACAGGAAGCCGGAACGGCTATGGAGCGTAACCGGCAGATAGGAGGACATAAAAGCGGTGAATAATACGCATCACAGAATGGATCAGGTAAATCGGGCAAAACAGTTCATGCCTTTTGACGCCTTAAAAGGCTTTCGAGAAGCGCTTGCAGAAAAAGAGAGGCTTCTTGTACCTAAAAAAGAATTGAGCGAGGAGCGCAAAGCGGAACTCGACAGCATATTGCACCAAATCTGCCGGGCGGACGTCATTACTGCTGAATATTTTCGCGATGGGGAATATGTGCAGGTGACGGGGGAGGTTTCCGGTATAGATGAAATACACAGGGCGTTAAAAATCGCCGGCATGGCGATTCCTATCGCTGATATCTCTGATTTGCAGAGGCCGACTAGTCCATCTTTATTTTCCGGTATGGGAAAATAGCCAAGACGAAAAAGCGTCTCTTGCCATTTGGCTGCGGCTGCGGGATATGGGAAGTTTTTCACCGTCTGATAACAGAA
>CAJUTD010000023.1:17617-26865 GCA_910589635.1 uncultured Lachnospiraceae bacterium
GTTGCGTTCACTTGTTCCACATGGGATAAATTCACCGCCAGTCCCCTCGTACACACAAAAAAGCTTCCATTCTGGGGCAGAAGTTTGGTGAAGCTTTGGAAGGAAAGCCTGCTGCAAAACTTATCTGACTTTGTATGGATTTCCATCGCATGGTTCTGGTATTGTCCGTAAAGGATGCTGTCAAAAGATAGCGTTCTGGGATGGGAATGGCCGCGACCGTCAATTTGGGCAAGGGTAAGGAAAGCAGGGGCTGGCACGTTTTCCCAAAGCTGTTCCAGGCACCAGGAAATTTTGGCTGCTTCCAGCGGTTTGAGGAGATAATCCATGGCATGAACCGAAAACCCTTCCAGTGCAAAACCAGGCTCCTTTGTGGTAAAGATAATGGGAAGGCGCGGATCTGTTTCCCGGATCTTTTTGGCAACCGTAATGCCTGATATACCGTTCAGCCTGATATCAAGGAACAGTGCGTCACAAGCGCCGGCCTGGTAATGCTCCAAGAAGGATTCCCCGCTTTCATAATTAGAGAAATCTATGGCCCGTCCTTGGGTGCGGCAATCCTCCTGAATGAGTTTCTGTAGTTTTTCACGGTCTGCTTGCAGTTTTTCTATTAAAATGAAATGCAAAATTACCACCTCAAATCTAAGTTCTAAAAATTTTTTCATTCTGCTATCATAATTTCCATACTCGGAATTCAAGTCGTGCCGCCTGCTTTTCGAGTCGTTGTCATTGACATCCCCTCTGTAACTGTTATAGTGAGGCTGAAGTTGCAAGAATCTGCCATGGAGCCAGATGAAAGCAGCTGTTAGATTAACATGGCGAGGCCTTTCATACAACAATGAAGGGATAAAAAGACAGGAAAAGGGAGGAAAAGAATTGAAAAAGAATGTGTTATCCGGTTTGATTGGTTTGGTGACTGTAGCAGCGTTGTTGGGCGGATGCAGCACGAAAACGGCAGAAACCAAGCCCTTGGATGCAAATCAGAAGGAGGCTACAGAATATACCAAGGAGCAGAATGCGTCTGTGTACCAGCTTTTGGACTTTTCAGACAAACAGGAACAGGAATTTGCAGAAAAAGGATTCTTACGTGCGCCGGAGAAACTGGAAATTAAGGCGGAAGACGGCAGGCTGGTATGGAGCCAGGAGAATTATGGTTTTATCCGGCAGGAAGGGGAAGAACCAGGCAGTGTCAATCCAAGCTTGTGGAGAAATACGAAACAGAACGCGTTGTATGGGCTGTTTGAGGTAACGGAGGGGATTTATCAGGTCAGAGGATATGATTTGGCGAATATTACGTTTGTACGAAGCGACAACGGCTGGATTGTATTTGACTGCACTACATCTGTGGAAACAGCCAAGGCAGGCCTGGCATTGCTGGAGGAGGAATTTGGAGAGGCGCATATTGCCGCTGTGGTAGTAAGCCATGCCCATGTGGATCATTACGCTGGTATTGAAGGGGTGGTGAGCAAAAAGGAGGCGGCAGATCCAGCCTTGAGCTTGGAGGAACAGATAGCTTCTGGAAAAACCTTGATCATTGTTCCTCAAGGATATGAAAAAGCTGTTATGGAGGAAAATGTATTTGCAGGAAACGCCATGAAAAGGAGATCTAATTTCCAATATGGCACGCTGCTGGAAAAAGGGGAGAAAGGCAGTATGTCGGTAGGAATTGGGCTTACCTCCTCCAACGGAACGGCATCTTATATATCCCCCACCTTTGAAGTGAAAGAGGATGTATTTGAGATGACCGTAGACGGCGTGGAGATGGTGTTCCAGCTTACGCCGGGGACGGAATCGCCGGCAGAGATGAATACATACCTTCCCCAGAAAAAAGCCTTGTGGCTGGCAGAAAACTGTACCGGAACCATGCATAACCTCTATACGCTGCGGGGAGCGGAGGTACGGGACGGCAATGCATGGGCGCAGTATATTATGCAGGCGAAGGAGCTGTTCGGAAAAGAGGCGCAAGTAGTATTCCAGTCCCATAACTGGCCTCATTGGGGAAATGAAATTGTCAACGAATATCTCTTAAATACAGCGTCTGTCTATAAGTATATAACATCGCAGACTTTGCAGTATATCAATGAAGGATATACTTCCACAGAAATTGCTAACAAGATAGAATTACCTAAGGAGCTGGAAAAAATCTGGTATACCAGACAGTATTATGGAACTTTGGCGCATAATGCCAAAGCTGTCTATCAGAAATATATGGGCTGGTATGATGCAAACCCCATCCATTTGGATGAACTTGAACCGTCGGAATATGCCAAAAAACTGTTAGAGTATTTGGGAGATGCAGATAAGGTAATCGCTATGGCTCAGGAGGATTATGAAAAAGGGGAATATCAGTGGGTGGCAGAAATCACAAATACAATAGTTTATGCCCAGCCGGACAACTGGAAAGCCCGCTATCTGTGTGCAGATGCTTTGGAACAGCTCGGATATCAGGCGGAATCGGGAGCATGGCGGAATGCCTATCTGACGGCAGCGTATGAGCTGCGAAATGGTACTGGGGATTATCCGGATACCAGCGCTGGAGGAACTGGGGCTACCGCTCTGGGTATGGACACAGAAACGATGCTTGATTACCTTGGAATCTGTATGGATGCCAAGAAAATGGAGGATGTGAACCTGACTATTAACCTGGAAGTGACCGATCAAGGGGCGAAGTACCTGCTGCGTATCAACCATGGAGTATTTCTGTATTCCAAAGAGGAGTGGAGCGAGCAGCCGGATGCAGAAATCAAAATGAAAAAAGTGGGTATTTTTGGCATTGCCAGGAACAACAGCGAGCTTATGGACAGCGCCATTGAATCCGTCAGCGGAAAGGAAGATATTTTGTCCGTCCTGACGGGGAGCCTGGCAGAGTTTCCGCCGTATTTTAATATCATAGAGCCATAAGGCAGGAAAACTCTTACATAACAGGATTAAAATGGTATTATAAGATAAGCGCCCTCCAGATTATAGGTTTATAAAGTTTTCAGAAAATTTTAGCACTCACCTCTTGACAGTGCTAACAATCAGTGCTATTGTTATCTCGAAACAAGGGTACACGTCTATCGGGTATGTAAAATCTGTGCCCGGGCAGACAATCCTGACTGAAATATTATAAGTGAGGCAACAATATCTATAGATTAGGCAACAAGCTGGAAGGAGGAACCTTTATGAATATTCAGAAATTCACCCAGAAATCAATTGAGGCCATCAATGGTTGTGAAAAGCTGGCATACGAATACGGCAATCAGGAAATCGAGCAGGAGCATTTGCTGGTTTCTCTTTTGCTGCAGGATGACGGTCTGATTCCCAAATTGATTGAGAAGATGGAAATCAATAGAGAACATTTTATACAGAATGCTCAAGACCATTTGGCAAAGCGGGTTAAGGTGTCCGGCGGGCAAATTTATATGGGGCAGAATTTGAATAAGGTGTTAGTGAGTGCGGAGGACGAGGCCAAGAAAATGGGGGACGCGTACGTGTCTGTGGAACATTTATTCCTGACGCTGCTCAAATACCCCAATCAGGCGCTGAAAGAGATTTTTAAGGAATATGGTATCACCAGAGACCGTTTTTTGCAGGCGCTTGCGACTGTGCGGGGCAACCAGAGCGTGGTTTCCGACAATCCCGAAGCAACGTATGATACCTTGACGAAATACGGTTACGATATGGTAGAACGTGCCAGGGAACAGAAACTAGACCCGGTGATTGGGCGTGACGGCGAAATTCGCAATGTTGTGCGTATCCTCTCCCGGAAGACCAAAAACAATCCGGTGTTGATTGGAGAGCCGGGCGTGGGCAAGACGGCGGTAGTTGAAGGGCTTGCGCAGCGTATCGTGCGCGGGGACGTGCCGGAAGGGTTGAAAGATAAGCGGTTGTTTGCGTTGGACATGGGCGCATTAGTGGCAGGCGCGAAATACCGGGGAGAATTTGAGGAGCGTTTGAAAGCGGTTTTAGACGAGATTAAGAACAGTGAAGGGCAGATTATTCTTTTTATAGATGAACTTCACACGATCGTCGGTGCGGGCAAGACGGATGGCGCCATGGATGCCGGGCAGCTCTTAAAGCCAATGCTTGCCAGGGGTGAACTCCACTGTATCGGCGCAACGACGCTTGACGAGTACCGAGAATACATTGAGAAGGACGCGGCATTAGAGCGACGGTTCCAGCCGGTGATGGTGGAAGAGCCGACGGTGGAAGATACAGTTTCCATTTTGCGTGGGCTGAAAGACCGTTACGAGGTATTTCACGGCGTAAAAATTACAGACGGCGCGCTGGTATCGGCGGCAGTGTTGTCAAACCGTTACATCAGCGACCGTTTTCTGCCAGATAAAGCCATAGATTTAGTGGACGAGGCCTGCGCGTTGATTAAGACAGAGCTCGATTCTATGCCAACCGAGCTGGATGAATTGCAGCGCAGGGTGATGCAGATGGAAATCGAGGAGGCGGCGCTCAAAAAAGAAGAAGACCGCTTGAGCAAAGATCGTTTAGAAACATTACAGCGGGAACTTGCAGATTTGAAAAATGAATTCCAGTCTAAGAAGGCACAGTGGGACAACGAGAAAAACTCTGTGGAGCGGGTACAAAAGCTCAGGGAGGAATTGGAAGCTATTAACAGTGAGATTGCCAAGGCGCAGCAGAGTTACGATTTGGAAAAAGCCGCCGAGCTGCAATATGGTAGGAAACCGGAGCTACAGCGGCAGTTGGAGATAGAAGAAGAGCAGGTAAAGAAGAAAGATTTGAGCCTGGTACATGAAAATGTCAGTGAGGAGGAAATTGCCAAAATTATTTCTCGCTGGACGGGTATTCCGGTGGCAAAATTGACGGAGAGCGAACGCAACAAGACCTTACATTTGGACGAGGAGCTTCATAAGCGTGTCATCGGGCAGGACGAGGGCGTCACGAAAGTTACGGAGGCTATCATCCGTTCCAAGGCGGGGATCAAAGATCCCAGCAAGCCGATCGGTTCCTTCCTGTTTTTAGGGCCTACCGGCGTGGGTAAGACGGAGCTTGCCAAAGCGCTGGCGGCGAGCTTGTTTGACGACGAGAACAGTATGGTGCGGATTGACATGAGTGAGTATATGGAGAAATATTCGGTCTCCCGCCTGATTGGGGCGCCTCCCGGATATGTCGGCTATGAGGAGGGCGGACAGCTCACGGAGGCAGTGCGCAGGAAACCATATTCCGTGGTATTATTTGACGAGGTGGAGAAAGCGCACCCGGATGTGTTCAACGTGTTATTGCAGGTGTTGGACGATGGCAGAATTACCGATTCCCAGGGACGCACCGTGGATTTTAAAAACACCATTTTGATTATGACTTCTAATCTTGGTTCTTCTTACTTGTTGGAGGGCATAGAAGAGGATGGAGAGATTAATGCCGCATGTGAAGAAGCCGTTATGAATGAGTTGAGAGGGAATTTCCGGCCGGAATTTTTAAATCGGTTGGACGAGGTGATTATGTTTAAACCTCTGACGAAAGGCAATATTGGCGGAATCATCCGGCTTTTGATGGCGGACTTAAACAAGAGGCTTGTAGAGCGGGAGATTTCCGTGGAATTGAGCGCGCAGGCGGAGCAGTTTATCGTGGATAACGGTTACGATCCGGTATATGGCGCGCGCCCGCTCAAGCGGTATCTGCAAAAGACTGTGGAGACGTTGGCTGCAAAGCTGATTCTTGCTGATGGAGCAGGCGCTGGAGATATCATTTATATTGAACTTCAAAATGGCGCATTGGCTGCAAAATGTAAAAATTAAATTTGTGAGGAGTTGTCACTCTAAGATACATCAACATTTGAGGGGCGGCTCCTCAATTTTGTTATTTTATTTCACATAAAGTACAGACCATTTGTCATACATTTCATAGAAGTATCTGTGGAGCGTTCAAGGGATGAGTGGAAAAAAAATTTGGCAGCGGATTTGGAAAAATCATACGAAACTGCATATCTGGGAAAAATGCCTGGTGTTTGATTTATTTTGCGTCTGTTTGGCGACGGGCGCTATTATGAGCGGCACAGGGCATTTGGGAGCGGAAAATGAGGGCGTTTTGGCAACTGCTCAGGTTCAGGAAGATACGCAGGGGGAAACGAAAAAGATTGCGCTTACCTTTGACGACGGCCCGCATCCTCAATATACGCCGGAAATGCTTGCCGCTTTAAAAGAGCGGGATGTGAAAGCGACGTTCTTTTTACTGGGGGAGGAGGTCGAGAAATATCCAGAGATTGTGAAACAGATTCATGAACAAGGGCATGTGATTGGCAACCATTCGTATAAACATGAACAGCTCAGTAAGCTTTCCATGAAACAGGCTTGTGCGCAGGTAAACCGTACCAATGAGTTGATTTGTGAAATTACCGGCACATATCCTTCCTATATCCGTCCGCCATTTGGAGACTGGCATGAGAAGTTAGACTGCGAGGTTAATATGGTGGAAGTGCTCTGGGATGTGGACACACTTGACTGGTCCAGCCAGAATCATGCGCAGATTGTAAATAAGGTATTAAAAAATGTACAGGAAAATGATATAATACTCATGCATGACGGTTATGAAACTTCAGTCACTGCTGCAAAAGAGATTATAGACACCTTAAAGAAGCAGGGGTATGAATTTGTAACGGTCGATGAAATTTTGTTTGATTAGTACGAAGAATAATTTAGTAATATATTTTTTTGTGCTAGTGAGGGAGATACGAAGGAGGAGCCTTCCATGGATTTATTTGATTATATGCGGGAACAGAATAAGCAAAAGGATTCGCCGCTAGCCAGCCGTCTGCGCCCGGTAAAGCTGGAAGAGGTGGCCGGGCAGCAGCATATAATAGGTAAAGACAAATTGCTTTATCGAGCGATCATGGCGGATAAATTGAGTTCCATTATTTTTTATGGTCCGCCGGGAACGGGCAAAACGACATTGGCGAAAGTCATTGCCAATACCACTAGTGCGGAGTTTACCCAAATTAACGCCACGGCAGCCGGGAAAAAAGATATGGAACAGGTGGTGCAGCAGGCTAAGGATACCCAGGGTATGTATGGGCGCAAGACAATCCTCTTTATTGATGAGATTCATCGGTTTAACAAGGGACAGCAAGATTATTTGTTGCCTTTTGTGGAGGATGGGACCATCATTCTGATTGGCGCGACGACCGAGAACCCCTATTTTGAGGTGAACAACGCCTTGCTGTCCCGCTCAGTAATATTTGAACTCAAGCCCCTTGCCAAAGAGGATATAAAAAAGATTATTATGCGTGCAATCTCGGATAGCGAGAAAGGTGTGGGGGCGTATCAGGCGCAGATAGAGGAAGATGCTTTGGAGTTTCTTGCCGATGCGGCGAATGGCGACGCCAGAGCGGCGTTGACGGCGGTGGAACTGGGCGTGCTCACCACTGAGCGCAGTGAGGATGGTAAAATTCATATTACGCTTGCAGTAGCGTCCGAATGCATTCAGAAGCGGGTAGTGCGCTATGATAAGAGCGGGGATAACCATTACGATACGGTTTCTGCTTTTATTAAGAGTATGCGCGGCTCCGACCCGGATGCGGCCGTGTTTTATCTGGCACGCATGCTTTATGCCGGAGAGGATATTCGTTTCATTGCCCGGCGGATTATGATTTGTGCTTCGGAGGATGTGGGTAACGCAGATCCTCAGGCATTGACGGTGGCGGTCAGTGCGGCGCAGGCAGTTGAGCGCATTGGTATGCCGGAAGCGCAGATTATTCTGTCCCAGGCGGTTACCTATGTGGCGTGTGCGCCCAAAAGCAACGCAGCCTGCCTGGCGGTTGCCCACGCCATGGAAACAGTTGGGGAGACGCTGGCAATGCCGGTTCCAGTGCATTTGCAGGATTCCCATTACCGGGGGGCGAAGCAGCTCGGGCATGGCAGCGGATACCTCTACGCGCACGATTATCCAAACCATTATGTAAAACAGCAATATCTGCCAGACGGCATGACGGGCACGCGGTTTTATGAGCCTACGGAAAATGGATATGAGCGGCAGATTCAGAGACGTATGGCATTCATAAAAGGGGAGAGTCCGTGATGCACGGACAATTGTAAATTTATCAAAGAAAATGCTTTACAATCTTATAACTATGGTGCATAATATGGCATGAAGCAACGAGCAGTGCCAAAACTGCCAGGGACAGAATGCCTGCTTGCAGGCAAGTCTGGACAGGGCAGTTTTGATAGTGCGACTGCCCGTCAACGAGAAAACCGAAGGTTTTCGAGTGAGCACTGCGAGAAAGGGCAAAACTGCCCAAATTTCGAGTGAGCACTGCGAGAAAGGGCAAAACTGCCAAGAAGAAGAAAAACAGAACTTCAGGAGGATAAAACGATGCAGTCATTTCAGGAGATGAGCAGGGAGGAGTTATTACGCGAGAAAGAGGAGTTGACAGCCGCTTACCAGAAATATGCAGAGAGTGGGCTCAAGCTGGATATGTCCAGAGGAAAGCCCTCATTGGAACAGCTTGATATATCTATGGGCATGATGGATGTGTTGAATGGAGGAACGGATTTAAAATGCGAGGATGGGACAGACTGCCGTAATTACGGCGTGTTGGATGGTATACATGAAGCGAAGGTGTTGTTGGGCGATATGATTGAATGTCATCCTGATAATATCATAATCTATGGAAATTCCAGCCTGAATATCATGTATGACACCATTTCACGTTCCATGACCCACGGCGTGATGGGAAGTACTCCCTGGTGTAAACTGGATAAGGTGAAATTCTTATGCCCGGTGCCAGGTTATGACAGGCATTTTACGATAACAGAATATTTTGGGATTGAGATGATTAACGTTCCTATGCTGTCTACGGGTCCTGATATGGATATGGTGGAGGAGCTTGTGAGCAAGGATGACGCAATTAAGGGTATCTGGTGTGTGCCTAAGTATTCAAATCCTCAGGGAATTACCTACTCGGATGAGACAGTGCGTCGTTTTGCAAGACTGAAACCGGCGGCAGAAGATTTCCGTATTTATTGGGATAATGCTTACGGTGTGCATCATCTGTATGACATCGACCAGGATCATCTTGTGGAAATCCTTGCCGAGTGTAAACGTGCAGGCAATCCTGACATGGTATACAAATTCTGCTCCACATCAAAAATTAGTTTTCCAGGTTCCGGTGTTGCGGCAATTGCCACCTCTAAGAATAACCTGGTGGATATTAAGAAGCAGCTACAGGTACAGACCATTGGGCATGATAAAGTAAACCAGTTGCGCCATGTGAGGTTTTTTAAGGATATCCATGGTATGACGGA
>CAJUTD010000023.1:26875-29222 GCA_910589635.1 uncultured Lachnospiraceae bacterium
GGAGCATATGAGGAAGCATGCGGATATTTTGAGACCAAAATTTGAGATGATTATAGATACTTTTGAGCGGGAGCTGGCAGGCAGGGATGCTGGAAGCTGGGTCGCACCCAAAGGAGGATATTTTATATCTTTTGAGGCGGCAGAAGGCTGTGCGAAGGCAATTGTGGCCAAGGCGAAAGAAGCAGGAGTGACCATGACGCCTGCGGGCGCGCCTTATCCTTATGGGAAAGATCCTAAGGATTCTACAATCCGTATTGCACCCTCTTTTCCGACATTAGAAGAGCTGAAAATGGCAACTGATATATTTGTAACTTGCGTGAAATTAGTCACAATAGATAAGGTCTTAGAGAGCAGGCAGGATGCTGGCAGCCAGTAATCTGCGGCTAAGTATCAGACAGGTAAGAAAGGAAATGGCAATATGGACGTGGCAGACAAATTCAGTGAAGGTGTAGACAGTTGGGAGACGGTAATCTTTCTGTATAATTCTGCTTTAAAAGAAGTGGGAACGAAGCTGGAGATTTTAAATGATGAGTTTCGCCATATACACAATTATAATCCCATTGAATATATCAAATCCAGAATCAAGACGGCTGAAAGCATTGTCAAGAAACTCAAGAGAAATCATTATGAGAGTACGATTGAGAATATGGTCAACCATGTGAATGATATTGCGGGAATTCGTCTTGTGTGTTCATTCACATCGGATATTTATCGGCTGGCGGAAATGATTGGCAGGCAGAATGACCTTACGGTGGTCTCTGTCAAAGATTATATCAAGAATCCGAAGGATAGCGGTTATAAGAGTTACCACATGTTAGTGACCGTGCCCATTTTCCTGACGGACCGTGTGATTGACACGAAGGTGGAGATACAGATCCGTACGATTGCCATGGATTTCTGGGCAAGTCTGGAGCATAAAATTTATTACAAATTTGAGGGCGATGCGCCGGAATATATTAGCCGTGATTTGCGGGAGTGTGCAGGAATTGTATCAATGTTGGACGCTAAGATGCTTTCCCTGAATGAGGCTATCCTACAGGCGAAGGAAGAGCAGGAAGACGGTTAGGATACAGATTTTTCTGAAATAAAATAACCATACAGCAAGACCGGCAAAGGGAAAAATAGAATGATGAAAGTAACGATTTTGACAGAAAATACAGTCTATAAGCGGGGATTATTGGGTGAGCATGGTTTGTCCCTGCATATTGATACTGGAAGGCGAAGATATCTTTTCGATACCGGGCAGAGCCGTGTGTTTTTACACAATGCGCTAAAGCTGGGGATTGATTTAAAGGGGTTGGACGGCGTTATTTTGAGCCATGGGCATTATGACCATGGCGGCGGCTTGGAATACTGGCAGGAGTTAGGGTGCGTGCCTATCTATATTCAGGAAAAAGCGTTTGAAAAGAAGTACAATGAAAATCCCCGCACGAAAAAATTGTATTATATTGGCCTGGAAGATAAGGGAAGTTGGCAGAAAAAAGCGGATATCAGGAGGCTCTCAGGTGGAGGTACGCAGATTTCAGAGGGCGTGTATCTGCTCTCTGAGATTCCATATACGACTGATTTTGAGCCAGTGCCAGGCTGTTTTTGGAAGTATGGTTTGCAGCATCCGGGATACGAGCTGCTGGTGGACAAGATGGAGGATGAACATCTTTTGGTGATTGAGGCGGAGGAAGGGCTGTGCGTCTTTGCGGGCTGCGCCCATGCCGGAATTATCAATTGCCTGCGCTATGTGCAGACTATTTTTTCCGGTAAGAACATTCATTGTCTTGTGGCGGGTATGCATTTGAAAAATTGTGATGCCAAACGCGTGGAAAAGACGATTGATACACTTAAGGAGCTAAAGATTGATATTGTAATGCCGGTGCATTGTACGGGAATGCGCGCGATTGCAGCTATCAGGGAAGGTCTGGGAAGTGTCTGTGTCTTGCCAGAAGTTGGGAAGGAATTAGAAATCTAAGGATAAATGGAGGGCAAAATGAAGCAGAAGAAAAGCGTGATGTATATATTTCTGGAAGGGGCGGCAGCGTTGGCGGTAATTTTGATGCTTGGGCTTTTTCCGCTGTACTTTCAGGATAATTATCTTGACATGTCCAATGCCAAGCTTAATTTTTTCCGTGTATGTTCTGTTGGGCTGATTTTAGCGTCTGTCCTGTTTATCTGCATGGACTGGCTGCAACGGTATAAAGAGGAGATGCAGAGCAGAAATAAAAAACGAAAGAGAAAAGCACAGCCCAAAGCGCAGGAGCAGCCGGCAGACAAGGCGCAGGCATTACGACAGTGGCTTGGTAATGTATCTGTAACAACTTGGTTTGCAGTGATCTTCATGGCGGGAATTCTCATT
>CAJUTD010000023.1:29232-39024 GCA_910589635.1 uncultured Lachnospiraceae bacterium
CCGCAGGAATCTTGGCTTGGTTTGGAGGGCAGGAAGCTTGGGGCGCTCGTTTGGCTGTTGTGCATTGCCATGTATATGATACTCGGGAAGTACTTGAAGCTGGGAAAATGGGCGGCTTGGGCATTTCTGGCTGCAAATATCCTGGTATGTCTATTGGCAGTCCTCAACTTCTGGGCAATTGATCCCTTAAATATGTACAGTAACCTTGCTGCTGAACAGCATGGGGGATTTATCAGTACCATCGGAAATATCAACGCCTGTTCCAGTTATCTGTGTATGACGATACCGGCAGGTATGACGCTCTATTTTGTGGCAGAGGACAAGTATCTAAAAATCGGGTCAGGTGTTTTTCTGGCATTAGGATTTCTGGCCGGTTATTGTGCTCACAGTGAGAGCTGGCTGCTGGGAATGGGGGTTTCCTTTCTGGTGCTGTTGTGGTTTGCAATGCGCGACTTTGTCAGTATGCTGAAATTTTTAGAAATCTGCGGTATTTTATGGATAGCCAGTGTCTTTATGAAGGTTACGGTTCTTATAGCGGGAATTTTAGAGTGTAATAGTTATATGTATCTGAATTTTAGTTTTGATAAGATGCAGAATGAATTATTGCTAAATGGATATCTGCTGGCGGTAGAGGGCATACTGATTGCAGGAGTTTTATTTTTTATTTGGAGCAGGAAGAAATCAGGCAAAGATCTGCCGTATGGCATGATAAGGAAAATTATTTTCATTGCTGTGGCAGTTGTGGCAGTTATTGGTATCTTGCTGATCGCTGCTGCTAACTTGAACCGCTCAACCTGGGAAGGTGCATTTTCTGTCTTGGAGCGTTTGCGGTTACAGGATTCTTGGGGAAGCAGCAGAGGATATATCTGGCGGCTAACTGTGGAAGCGTGGCTTGACTTGCCGTTGTGGGATAAGATTACCGGTTATGGCGTCAATTATTACCATATGTTTATCCAGCAGTATGGCGGGGCTGAGGTTACAGAGTATTTCGGCGGGGCTTTGCTTGTGGATGCCCACAATGAGTTGATGCAGATTCTTACAACCATGGGTGTGTTAGGAGTAGTCGGTTATTTTGGCCTTCTGATTAGCACGATTGTGAAATCAGCGAAGAGGGTTGTGGTTCGGCCGTCATTGATTTTGGGTGTAATTGTAGTTTGCAGTTATATTGCGCAGGGGCTTGTTAATAACCCTACCGTATTCTTAACCCCCTACCTGTTTGTGATGCTGGGAATTATAAAGAGCATGGAGAGAGACAGAGATGCCGAAAAGTAAGGAGCGTCCGCAGGGACATATGTCGGTGTGTCAAGAACAGAAAAAAGGTAAACATTGCCCGCAGAGGCATAAGTCAATACGCCAAGAACAGTACAATAGCAAAGAGATATTAAATTTGGCGGTATCGATGGGAGAAGAGCTGCTGAAAAATGGCGGTGAAATCTACCGGGTACAAGAGACGGTTGGCCGTGTCATGGAGGCATATGGTGTATGGGATTACCATGTCTTTGTTGTCACAAACGGTATTTTTGCAACAGTTCATGAGCAGGGTGACGATGCTGGAAGCATGGTAAGAGATGTTCCTCTCGGAGACATTAATCTTGAGAAAATTGCAGGAATCAATCAACTGTCCAGAGAAATCTGCCAGGGTTCCTGTAGTCTCAAGGAGGCGTATCGGCGGTTGGAACAATGTAAGAGCGCTTCCCCGCTCAGAGATGCCTTCCTGGTGCTGGCATGTGGAGTTGAGAGTGCAGGATTTTGTTTTCTTCTAGGAGGTACGCCATTTGACAGCATTTTTTCTTTTTTATTAGGCTTGCTGCTGCAAGCTTTTTTGGTAGCGGGAACCAGGAGAAATGTATCTAAATTTCTGTTGAATATTTTAGGAAGCGCATGGGTGACAGCAGGCAGCCTGATGCTCTACGGAATGGGGCTGGATGTTCAGTCCGACCGAATAATTATCGGCGGCATTATTGTTTTGATGCCGGGTGTTGCTTTGGTTACCGGTATCCGTGATTAGTTTAACGGAGATTACCTGTCAGGTGGTATTCGATTAATGGATGCACTGTTGACGGGAATATGCATTGCCGTAGGAGTGGGTGCAGCGGTCAAGATATTCCAATTGTTGGGAGGAGGTGCGCTGCCCATATGATTGTCCAATTAGTTGTTGCCGTTATATCTACGCTGGCATTTGCAGTGCTCTTTCATGTGCCCAAACAGGAATATTTATACTGCGCAGTGAACGGTGGCCTGGGATGGATGGTTTATAAGCTCAGCCTTGGTTGTGGATTTGGGGTGCCGGTCTCATCACTGTGGGCAACGCTGACGCTGACGTTGGTGGCGAGGATTCTCTCCGCTTTACGCAAAATGCCAAGTACAGTATTTCTTTTGGCGGGTATTTTTACGCTGGTCCCGGGATCAGGCGTTTATTATACGGCTTATTATCTAATTATGAATGAATTATCCAAATGTACGGCCAAAGGTATTGAAACATTTAAAGTTGCAGGCGCGATTGTATTGGGGATTATCTTCGGGCTTGCCTTGCCGCAGAGTTGGTTTAACCGTTTGGGAAGATTGACAGATAAAAAAGGAGCATCCAGAAAAGTTTGAAACTTTCGGATGCTTCTTTTTGTGCTTTGGTTAATTTCAATTTAAAGGCTTATACCTCGCATTTCCAGAAGTAAGCGCTGTATGGAGGAAGCTCGCTGCCGCCGCCGAAGTCATGGTCTTCACCGCTAATCAAATCAACAGCCATGCCGCATCCGGCGTCAAAGTGTGCCGTGTATGCTTCGCTGTCTGCATTGATGGCAACCAATACCCGCTCATTCTCACTTTTCCGCTCAAAGATACATTGTTTGTTGGTGAGTACTACGGAGCGGAATTCTCCGTAATTCAAAGCCTCTGAGGACTTTTTGGCGGTAGTGAGCTTAGCAATCCATGTTGTCAGGTCTGTCCACTCCGGTTCTTCAAAGCTGGGACGCAGGGATGGATCGCCGTTTGATTTATCGCCTTTTACGCCCCATTCACTGCCGTAGTAGACGCAGGGGATTCCCGGCATACCGAAGCACAAAGCATATATGAGAGGTAAGTGCTCGGGCGTTCCCAGAATAGAAGCGATTCTCGAAACATCATGGTTATCCACAAAACACAGCAGATGTTTTCCGCGGTAAAGCGTCCAGTTTTCCGGTCCAAACTGTCTCAGTAGAGAGTGGATAATCTCGAACATATTCATGGAATTGAAACTGGAATGTAGACCCTTGTAGCATTCATAGTTGGTAGCTGAGTGCAGCATGGAGTCATTCATCAGTTGGTTATAATCGCCGTGAAGCATTTCTCCCACGAGGAAGAAGTCTTTTTTGAGACTGTCACAATGACTGCGCAGCCGTCTCACAAAGTCATGGTCCAGGCAGTAAGCAACATCTAATCTCAATCCGTCAATGTCCCAGTTGTCCACCCAGAAAGAGACGCTTTCTAAAAGATACTGGATGACTTCTTCGTTGCGCAGATTCAGTTTCACTAAATCGAAATTTCCTTCCCATCCTTCATACCATAGTCCGTCATTGTAGTTGGAGTTGCCATGAAAATCAATATGGAACCAGTCGCGGTAGCGGGAGTTTTCGCGGTTCTGCAACACATCCTGGAAAGCGAAAAAGCCTCTGCCAGCATGGTTAAACACTCCGTCTAATACGACGCGGATGCCTGCCTCATGGAGTGCATCGCAGACTTCTTTGAAGTCGTTATTATCGCCCAGGCGTACATCAATCTTGCGGTAATCTCTGGCATTGTAGCCATGGGTATCAGATTCAAACAGGGGAGAGAAATAGATGGCATTTACGCCTAATTTCTCCAGATGGGGAATCCAGTCTTTTATTTTGAGGATGCGGTTTGCTGCGATTCCGTCATTCTCAAAGGGAGCGCCGCAAAATCCCAGGGGGTAAATTTGGTAAAATACACTTTCGTAAGCCCACATAATTAAGTTCGTCCTTTCTGTGAATGTTAAGTAAATTTCTAAATGATCTCAACTGTTAATAAGATATAATTGTTCGACTAAAAAATAGCAATATCATTCAGATAATAATATTATAGTAATAAATGGACGTTGTGGCAATGAAAAAAAGCAACATCGTACATTTTTGTTGCCGAGAAATGATATTGACATCAAAATATCAGGCAATGTATAATATCGACAGATATTATACGCGCCGTAGTGCGCATAGGTTACCATGGGATTGCGAAGCAATTCATGTTAGAATATCGACAGATATTATACGCGCCGTAGTGCGCATAGGTTACCATGGGATTGCGAAGCAATTCATGGTAGAATATCGACAGATATTATACGCGCCGCAGTGCGCATATGGATGGTTACGGCAAGAATGGAGAACGAGAATGAAGAGAATTCTGAAAAGAAGCAGAAAGGACAGAGGTATTCCACTGCTCGTTTCTATTATTATAGTTTTTGGTATGTTATGCGTCATTGTCTTTTCTGTGGCAGGAAAAATATCTGCGGAGATGTCGGCTTCAGCTATTCAAAACCTTAGCGAAAGCTTGAATTTAATACAATGCACGATAGAGGCGATTCTCAAAAATGAAGCGGACTTTCAAAAGCTGATAGCTCAGAGAGTCGCAGCAGCAGACAATCCTATAGAGTATATCTGCGTTTATGAGCGGAATGAAACTATGGTAAAGTTGTCTCTGATTTTGGAAGGGGAGGAAGAAGGGGTCTCAAATGACGGTTCCAAATTTACGGAAGAGGACTTAGATTTCTCAGCAGGCGGGAAAATTGACGATTTGCCAGTTTCTAAATCTTATGTGAATTATATGGGGGCATGGGCTTATACAGTGAAGTGCCCGGTCATAAAAGATGGAGAGGAGATTGGGACGCTTTACATTGAGTATGTGTATGATTCTCTTGATAAATCGCTTCCCAATGGATTTTATAATAATAAAGCGATGCTCTACATCATGGATGCACAGAGCGAGAGACTTGTGTTGAAGCCCAAGGGAATGGGCGAGCGCAGCGCCGGGCATCTGAATTTAGAAGATTTTTATCATGCCAATGATATTCAGGATCGGGAACTGAGGGGAAAAGTAGACAAATGCCTGAAAAAGGGAGATAATATTTTATTTTACCATGATATCCGCGGCAAACAGTCGTTGAATTATATGTGGTCGGTCAATGGAGGAACGATTTATTTGATTGGTTATGTTCCGGTGGAAGCAATCCAACAGGAAGGGCGCACCGTGAACCAGAATATTTTCATTGTCGTATCCGTCATGCTGACTGCGTTCTTTTTATGTTGCCTGATCTATTATTTTAACCAGAGACAGCAGAATAGAATTCGTAAGGAGCGTGAGGCAGAGAGGGAGCAGCACAATAAGCAGCTGGCGGAGGCATTGCAGGCGGCTCAGCTTGCGAGCAACTCCAAAACGATGTTTCTTTCCAATATGTCCCATGATATCCGTACGCCGATGAATGCGGTTCTTGGTTTTACGGCGTTGCTAAATATGGAGGCGGAAAATCCGGTAAAGGTTCGTGAATATACGAAGAAGATTATGGCGTCCGGGCAGCATCTTCTCAGCCTTATTAATGATGTTCTCGATGTGTCTAAAATTGAAAGCGGTAAGGTTGTGCTGAATTTTGAGAAGTTTACCTTAAATGACCTTGTATCTTCTATAGATGCCATTATCCGTCCCATGGCAGACGGCAGGAAACAGAAATTCCATTTGGAGGTTACTGGGATAAAGCATGAATATCTGCTGGGTGATGAGACGAGGATTAATCAGATACTGATTAACCTTCTCTCAAACGCAGTGAAATACACCCAGGAGGGGGGCAATATCTGGTTCCGCATTATCGGGTTGAAACAGCGTTCGAGCCAGTTTGAACATATACGCATTGAGGTGGAAGACGACGGTTACGGCATGACGGCGGAATATTTGGAGACAATTTTTGACGCGTTTACCAGGGCGGAGAATAGTACGACCAATAAAGTACAGGGCACGGGGCTTGGTATGGCAATCACCAAGAACATTGTGGAGTTGATGGGCGGTACGATAGATGTGGATAGTGAAGTAGACAAAGGAAGCATATTTAAAGTAGAGCTTGAACTTCGCATCCCGGAAGAACAGGCGGATGGGCAATTCTGGCAAGAAAACGGAATCAGCCGCATTCTTGTTGTGGACAGTGAGCAGGAGGAATGTGAAAATATCCGGGCGCTCATGGAAGAATCAGGCGTTTTAGTTGATACTGTTTCGCAGTTAGAGGATGCGTTAAATATTTTGAAGGAAAATGAGGAAGAAAGTTATCATCTTGTGTTGGTGGAATGGCAGGTACAGGGAGCCGGTATGGTTTCTGTTGTCAAAAAAATCCGGGAGTTTATAGCAGATGTGGCGCCTGTATTGTTTCTTATGCCCTATGATGCTGAGGGAGTAGAAACAGTGCTCGAAATAGAGAATACGCAAGTTTTATCCAAACCGTTTTTTGTAGCCGCCTTGAAAGAGAAAATCCTGGAGATGCAGGGAGAAACAAGGGAAGAAACTGTGCCGGAAGAAGAGGAGTGCAGCAGCCTGGAAGGCTTGCATTTTCTTGCGGCGGAGGATAATGAGATTAACGCGGAGATTCTCTCAGAAATTTTGGAGATGGAGGGAGCAAGCTGTGAAGTTGCGGAAAATGGCAAGCTGGCATTGGAGCGGTTTAAACATGCTGCACAAGGCGAGTTTGACGCTATTTTGATGGATGTACAGATGCCGGTGATGAACGGTTATGATGCAACGAGGGCTATCCGGGCTTTGGAACGCAGCGACGCGGCGAAAATCCCCATAATAGCCATGACGGCAAACGCCTTTGCCGAAGACGAGAAAGACGCTTTAGACGCAGGCATGGATGTGCATATGGCGAAGCCTATAGATGTGGAACTTTTAAAGAAGATTATCAATAAATATGTGCAGGGAAAGGAATAAGGAATGAGGAAAAGAAATATTGTGAGAAGATTGATGGCGGCCAGCCTGGCGACAATAATGGCGCTGTCACTATCAGCCTGCGGCACAGGAGACCAAAATGACGAAATAATAATAAAGGAAGACAAAGAGGAAAAGACGGTAAATTTATTTAGCCCGATGGAGAAAACAGATTCTGATGCAGAGAACATTGCGAGAAATGCATTTGACGAAACGGTTACGATAGCAGAAGAGAAGTTGGGCGTGAACGTGGCGTACAGGACTTATACGGCGGAAGATTATCAGGATAAGACGTATGATGATGTGACATTGGACCGCGCGCGCAACGATATGGACGATATATATATGTTAAACCCGGATATTATTCAGAAACTTGGGGAAGAAGGACTGCTTTTAGACTTGTCGGACCTTGCGTGTGTAAAAAATTTGCGGGAGGTCGTAAAGACGGCAAATACCGTGGATGGGAAACTGGTGGCAATCCCGCAGGAAGTCGTGGCGTATGGTTTGTTTATTAATAAAGATATGTTTGACAAGTACCATCTTGAATTGCCAAATACGCCCGAGGAATTTCTGGAGTGCTGCCGAGCATTCAAAGAAAACGGTATTGAGACGCCGGTTGGCGCGAACCGCTGGTGGCTGGAAACGTTTGTGTTTGCCCAGGCGTATGCAGATATGTACAATGGAGGGGACACGGAAGCTGAGATTGCTAAGCTCAATAGCGGGGAAAGTAAATACAGCGATTACATGCGCCCCGGGTTTGAGTTTCTTCAGGAGTTAATTGACAAAGGATATGTTGACGCCAAGAAAGCGTATGTCAGCGAGGCAATTGAAGGAGAAGGAGATGATTTCCTGGCGCAGAAGACGCCGATTGTTATGGCATATTGGGGGGCCGCTAATACAGAGACTGCTTATGGGAAGACGGATTTTAATTTGCAGGTTATTGGATTTCCCAGCAGTCATGGGCAGATGCCGGTAGTAACAATTACAGGGTTTGGCATTGGAACGAGAGCGGAGCATTTGCAAGATGCTAAGGAAACGTTGGATGTGGTACTTTCCGATGAGGCTTTGCAGATTTATACAGAGACGAACAAAGTGATTTCACCTTCTAAGAATATTGAGGTTGAATGCATCCCGGCTTTGAAACCATTAAATGATAGGATAGAAGAAAATGTATACGTTCTAGCTTCCAATGCCGGAATGAAATTAGAACAGTGGGGCAATACCTGCCTGGTCGTGCGCGAGCTGCTGAATGGGGCGACGGTAGAAGAATGTATGGCAGAGTTAGATAGATTGCAAGAGGAAACCTTAGATAAATAGATTAATTTAATTATATTTAAACGGGCTGTCTCATTAACATAAATTACAAGGTATAGATTCGTTCAAAAGGTCTTGTCTTTTGAGCGAATCTATATTTTATTCTATAGGAAAGACCTTGTCACGCTAAATCGTGAAAGTGTCTTACTACTAAGTATAAACAAATAGAATAGCCGTCCTAAGGCATCCCCCGGGCAAGCCCGGTACCCCTTAGGACAAATACTCGCACAAGAGGAAAATATTGCTTAGCAATTGTGCTCGGCGCGGCAAACCGTCCAAGGTCTACACTTCGCTTCGGTCCGCGCTAAACGGACATCCCCTGGATGTCCAGCGCCCTCATGAATGAGGGATTTAGGGAGTTGATGCGGACTTGTCCGCTTTGTTCTATTAATTTCTATGACAGAGTTAAGTCATATCTTTGGATTTTTTTACACATGCGCGCTGAGCGGCAATGACTGTGCTGCGCAGCCCAAGTTGTTCTAACGTGGCTACTGCCTCTATGGTAGTCCCGCCGGGAGAGCAGACAGCGTCTTTAAGGGCTCCTGGGTGCATTCCGGTTTCCAGTACCATTTTTGCTGCACCGAGCACTGCTTGGGCGGCAAATTTGTATGATTGCGCCCGGGGCATCCCGTCCGCCACTGCCGCGTCAGCCATGGCTTCAATAAACATATAGACATAGGCCGGGGAAGAGCCAGAGACGCCGATTACCGTATCCATCATGAACTCTGGGACAATCTCACATTTTCCAAAACTATTAAAAATTGTCCTGGCGTCTGAGAGGTCATCCTCTGTGACGTTTTGGTTCGCGCAGAGCGCGCTCATCGCCTCGCCTACCAGCGCCGGGGTGTTAGGCATGGCGCGCACGAGCTTTATATTCTTTGCAAATGCATGTTCAATTTTTTCGATGGTTTGTCCGGCGGCGATAGATATAATCAGCGTTTCCGGGCGTACACAGTCCATGATTTCGTCAATGATTTCCCCAAAAACAAAAGGCTTTACGGCCAGAACGAGGATGTCTGACTGTTTGGCAGCAGCAGTATTGTCTGTGCTTGTAGAGATGCCAAACCGTTCGCTTAAAGAAGTGGCAGTTTTTTCTGTTTTTGTGGTGGCAAGTATTTGTTCTTTTGAGGCGAGACCGGAATTTAAGATACCTCCAATAATGGCGCTCGCCATATTTCCGCCGCCGATAAATCCAATGGTTTTGTTCATTTCATAGCCTCCGTCTTTTTTTAAGTTTATATAATTATAATTATCATAACAGCAGTTATGGGAAGGCGCAAGAGATATGGTCTTATTTTCACGTTTTAGATTTGTTAAGAATTGCTTTAGGAAACAGTTAGATTTATCTGGAATAATAAGGGTATCAAATGAAACAGCTTTGAAATACAAAAGAAATGGAGGTGCGGCAGCGTTAGCATATCAGCGGCTAAGAAGCCGAAACACGAAATAGGAAAGGAGAACATGTATGAAGGATATGAGAGAAATAAAGAATGGATTGGTAAAAAAAGGATTAGTATTTTGCTTGGCAGG
>CAJUTD010000024.1 GCA_910589635.1 uncultured Lachnospiraceae bacterium
ATAGATTCTATCGCCATAAATAGCAAAACCCCATGGAAGCCGCACACTCCCATGGGGTTAAAATCACAACTCTTATTCTTCTTTATTCGCAAGAACTCCTGTTCCCTTTCGCACTTACTTATGATATGGTTCACTTAGCATAATTCGATAACCTAGGTAAATTTGTTCTAACAAGATTACCCGCATCAGCTGATGGGGAAACGTCATCTCAGAAAAACTCAATTTAAAGTCTGCCCGTCGAAGAACAGACTCACAAAGCCCCAGAGAACCGCCAATCACAAACTGAAGATGGCTTACACCAGAAACACCAAGCTGCTCTATTTTATTAGAAAAACCTACGGAATCGAGCCTCTTACCATTGATAGCAAGGGCACAGACCCACGCATCATCCCGTAAATATTTTGCCAGGCGTATACCCTCCTTTTCTAAAATTTGCCTCTCTTCCGTTTCACTGGCGCCATCTGGGGTTTTCTCATCTGCAACTTCTATAATTTCCAGTTTACAGTAACGATTCAGCCGTTTTACAAATTCTGCGATTGCTTCCCGGTAAAAACGCTCCTTCACTTTCCCTACTGTCAATATTGTTATTTTCATCTATACACACTCTCCATTATTTGGCCTCTCGCCGGGTCAGCGAGGCTGTCGCACTGATATATTTACTCGTTCAAAAGGTCTTGCCGTTTATGCGGCTGCTTGGCGAAATGCCCTGTGGGTAATTGCTCACGAGAATAACTATAGTATATAGAATATATTTTTCTTCTGCAATCAGATTTCCCAAAATACATGTAAATTAATTATCAAACTATCTTCTCAGTTTTTTGAAAATTGATTTCAGTGTCTAAAATGATTGTAATATGTATTCGTTTCCTTTATAATGGTAGTGTTGTATGAGTTTTCACAGAATGGGAACCGGAGGTAGGCATATGACAGATACAGCACTGAAACAAAAACACACTTATGTATTGGCAGGCAAGAAACTCGAAGATGCGTCTTCCACTGCGTGGTCATTTATGTTTCTCAGCGTTTTAGGATTTGCTGCGCTCATCCTGATTTGGGCAGGCATCTTTCCGCTGAATATTCCCTTTACTACCTTGTTGATGGGAAGTATTGTATTTGCAATCCTGTTTCTCATCTTTATTTTTGTAAGCATTCGAGCTTTCTATGACAGAAAGAGACTCATTCCAGTCAAAGCCAAAGAGGATGCTGATATTTGCAGAATCCGCAATTGGTTCCAAGAACACTACTCTGCCGATGCGATTTCCCATGGCGTAGACGAAGAAGATATCTCAATTGAGGAGCTCTATTACCTCCGTTCAGAAAATATCAACCGTCTGCTTATAGAGGAATTTCCACAACTAGAGGAATCATTCTGTGAATTCATGATGGAAAATATTTACCAGATGTACTTTTCAGATGAAACATGAGGTGAAAAAATGAAATTATTAGAAGATAAAATAAAACAAAACGGAATCGCCGTCAATGAACATATTTTGAAAGTGGACAGCTTTATCAACCACCAAATAGACCCCATACTGATGCAAGAAATGGGGCAGGACATTGCCGAGCATTTTAGAGACAAAGGCATTACAAAAATTGCCACGATTGAAAGTTCCGGCATTGCCCCCGCACTCATGACGGCTGCTGCCTTGAATGTGCCGCTGATCATCCTTAAAAAACAGCCGTCCAAGATTCTCAATCAAGATTTGTACCAGACGGTAGTTACCTCCTTCACCAAAGAGACTAATTATGAGCTGACGCTTTCCAAAAAATATATCAGCGATAATGACCATGTTTTGATCGTTGACGATTTTCTGGCAAATGGAGAGGCAGCGACAGCCGCGCTCCGGCTGCTTCGCATGTCCCATGCCACAATTGCCGGCCTTGCTGTCCTCATTGAGAAGTCTTTCCAGCCTGGACGTGAAAAGCTCAAAAACCAAGGAATTGAAGTATATGCCTTGGCAAGAATCTCCAAAATGGCTGAGAATTATATTGAGTTTATTTCATAATTCAGAGCCCCTATGAAAATAAAAAGTCAGACCTTCCAAACTTATTTGATAAAGCCTGACTTTTATTTTCTATGGAGCTGTTCCAGACAAATACCTTAGTACTCTCAATTCTTAACCTTCAATCAAACAGCGATAACTGATTCGATTCAGGCAAATCACCTAAAATTCCAAGGTCATTCATTAAATCAATAACCGTCTTAGAAACTTTCGTGCGCTGGCGAAAATCATCTTTAGAAAGGAACGGCCCATCCTTTGCCGCCTCCACTACGGCGTCCGCCGCTTTATCGCCAAGCCCCTCCACGCTGTCTAAAGAGGGCATCAGCTTCCCATCTATAATCTGAAACGTGTGCGCCTGTGCCCGAAAAATATCCATAGGCATAAATTCAAAGCCCCGGGCATACATTTCTTGAACAATTTTCATATCTTTTATCGTGTCCTGCTCTTTTTTAGTAAGAGTATCTTTTCTTCGCTCATAATCTGCCAGAAAATAATTCAGTTTCTCCTTCCCCTGGCACATCAGCTCGTAGCTGAACGACGTCGCACGGATGCTGAAAAATGCCGCATAATAGGCAAGAGGATAAAACACCTTGCAATAGGCAATCCGCCAGGCCATCATGACGTATGCCGCAGCATGCGCTTTGGGGAACATATATTTAATCTTCTTGCACGACCAGATATACCAGTCCGGCACATTGTGCGCAAGCATCGCCTCTTCCCACTCCGGTTTTAAACCTTTTCCTTTACGCACGCTCTCCATGATGGTAAAACTAAGCTCGCTCTCCATTCCCATGCCGATTAGATAGGTCATAATATCGTCACGCGTACAGATGGCAGTAGAAATGGTCGCCTTTTTTTCCTGAATCAACGTCTGCGCATTGCCAAGCCACACATCCGTTCCATGCGATAAACCGGAAATACGCACCAAATCTGAAAATGACTGCGGATTAGTGTCAATCAGCATCTGAATTACAAAATCTGTGCCAAACTCTGGAATACCCAGAGAACCAAGCTTACAGCCGCCAATATCCTCCGGATTAATGCCGAGCGCTTTCGTACTCTGAAACAGCGACATGACATCCGGGTCATCCAGGCGGATTTTCTTGGCGTCAATGCCCGTCAAATCTTCCAACATACGAATCATCGTCGGATCGTCGTGTCCCAGAATATCCAGTTTGAGAAGGTTGTGGTCAATCGAATGGTAATCAAAATGCGTGGTAACAATGTCCGTAGACATATCGTTCGCCGGATGCTGGATGGGCGTGAAAGAATGGATCTCCTCACCCAACGGAAGCACAATAATGCCGCCTGGGTGCTGTCCCGTCGTCCGACGGATGCCCACACAGCCCTGGACAATGCGGTCAATTTCGCAATTTCGTTTTCGTACTCCACGCTCCTCATAGTAATTCTTAATGTAGCCAAAAGCCGTCTTATCCGCCAGCGTACCAATGGTTCCCGCACGGAATGTCTGCCCAAAACCGAAAATAACCTCACAATAGGCATGCGCCTTACTCTGATATTCCCCGGAAAAGTTCAAATCAATATCCGGTTCCTTATTGCCCTTAAATCCTAAGAACGTCTCAAAAGGAATGTCAAACCCTTCCTTTTCCAGCGGTTCCCCACATTGCGGGCAATTTTTATCCGGCATATCGCATCCTGCACGCCCGGCATAAGCTTTGACTTCCGGTGAATCAAAGTCGCTGTAATGACAATGCTTACAGTAATAATGAGGAGCCAAGGGGTTTACCTCTGTGATTCCCGACATGGTAGCGACAAAGGAAGAACCCACGGAACCACGCGAACCTACCAGATAACCGTCTTCATTGGATTTCCACACTAATTTCTGCGCAATAATGTACATTACGGCATAACCGTTGGAAATAATGGAATTCAGCTCACGCTCCAACCGCTCCTTGACAATCTCTGGCAAATTTTCTCCATAAATCTCATGGGCGCGGTTATAACAGATATCCCTGAGCATTTGATCAGAGTTCTCAATCACCGGCGGGCACTTATCCGGCCGCACCGGGGAAATCTTCTCACACATGTCTGCAATCTTATTCGTGTTGGTGATGACGATCTCCTCCGCTTTTTCCTCTCCTAAGTAGGCAAACTCCTCCAACATTTCCTCTGTGGTGCGCAGGTACAGAGGCGCTTGGTCGTCTGCATCGGAAAACCCTTTGCCTGCCATAATAATCCGGCGGTACACTTCATCCTCCGGGTCTAAAAAATGCACGTCACAGGTTGCCACAACAGGCTTATGAAACGCTTCACCAAGCTTGACAATCCGACGGTTGATATCCTTTAATTCCTCCTCGGAATTCACCATTGCCTTATCCGAACGCAGCATAAACGCATTGTTGCCCAACGGCTGGATTTCCAGATAATCATAAAAATTTACCAGGCGTGCAATTTCTTCCTCAGAGCTTCCACGCAGAATCGCCTGATAAAGCTCGCCTGCCTCACAGGCGGAACCAATCAGCAGCCCCTCACGGTGTTTGAGGAATTCACTCTTAGGAATCCTCGGCTGCCTGTAAAAATATGTCAGATGGGCGTCCGATACCAGACGGTAGAGGTTGATACGTCCCATATCGTTCGTAGCCAGAATAATCGCGTGATGGCTGTGAAGCTTCTTGATATTATCCACCGATGCGCTGCCCATCTCATTGACTTCATCCAGATTACGAACGCCACGCTCCTCCATCATGCGGATGAACCTGACAAAAATTTCTGCCGTACATGATGCATCATCCACTGCACGGTGATGATTCTCTAATGAAATCTTTAACGCCTTCGCCACTGTGTTCAACTTAAACTTACTTAGCTGCGGCATCAATACACGGGCAAGTCCCACGGTATCGACCACCGTATATTCGCAGGGCAGCCCCTGCCGTTCACAATTCTTGCTTATGAAACTCATATCGAACTGCGCATTGTGTGCAACCATCACAGCTCCCTCGCAGAACTTGAGAAATTCCGACAAAATTTCCTCTATTTTAGGTGCATCCAGCACCATATCATCCCGGATATGGGTCAATTCCTCCACTTGAAAGGGAATCGGCACTTCCGGGTTCACAAATGTGGAAAAACGCTCGCTAATCTTACCATTTACGACCTTCACGGCGCCAATCTCAATAATCTTATTATTGAGCGGGGAAAAGCCGGTAGTCTCTAAATCAAACACTACATAAGTATCCGACAGGTTCTGGCGCCTCGAATTCTCCACAATATCTTTCAGATCATCCACCAGATAAGCCTCAACCCCATAGATAACCTTAAAATCATCCTCCAGGGAAACGGCATGTCCCGCGTCTGGAAATGCCTGCACATCCCCATGGTCGGTAACTGCCAAAGCCGGATGCCCCCATTTCTTAGCCCGCCCAATAATATCCTTGACTTCTGAAACTCCATCCATATCGCTCATCTTCGTATGGCAATGCAGCTCCACACGCTTCTGCGGGCTATTGTCCATGCGGGTGCTCGTAAAATCAGCAATCTTCTTCATCCCGGTAACGGAACCGATCGTAAGCTCCCCATCAAACTTATCAATCGTAGCCACGCCTTTTATTTTCAAAAAGGCTCCTTTTTTCACATGCGCTGTAATTTCCGGCACAATTTCATTTTGGGCAAACATTTTTACCATAATCGTATCGGTAAAATCTGTAACAGCAAAGAAAATGATTGTTTTCTCATTGCGAATTTCCCTTGTCTCCAAGCTAAGGACTTTACCACGGATGATAACCTCTCCTATCTCTCCCACAATCTGCTCAAGCGGAGTAGCTTCCTCCTCAAAATCGCGCCCATAGATGACATCTGGATTATCGGAACGCTTGTACCCGCCAAAGGAATCTTTTCTTCCCCTGCCAAAATTGGAAGCGGCTTTTTTACCCGAATTTTGATTGACAGTTGTACTTTTCCCTGTGTGGCCCGCTCCCTCATTTCCACCAGTGCCAGATTCACCATGGCTGAGATTCTTATTTCCACTAATATCGGCGCCCGCATGCCCTGGATTCCCATATTCGCCTGCCCCTGAACGTTCCGATCCCTCTGATTGTCCCTCCTGGGGAATTGTTTGCCCCTGTTCCCTCTGCCCGCCATTTGCAAACGTTGACTGCGAAATAATATTATGTACTTCATTCTGTATGCGTATATTACTGTTCTTTTGGTTCTTCTTCTCAGTCGGTTCTATGTAGGAAACACGGATATCAACATCCATCCCGCAGCGTTCACAGATAATCTTCTCTAATATCTGCAATATCTCTTCTGATTTCTGCCTCGCAACGACAGAATCCTCAAAGGCAATCTGCATCCTGTCTTCCTGTGGGAAATGTATCTTTGCCATCTTGAGCACACTATATTCCAAATAACTGTACGCGCGAAATTCTTCCATGATGCTATCCCGGTAAATCATCATCAATTTCTTAGGATTATATTGCCCGGAAAGGTTATATTTCTCAATAATTTTTACAGATAACTCATGCTTTGGAAAAAGCTGCCTTTTGATGTCCTTTTCCAAACGAAAGATCCGATTTTTTTCAATCAGCCTGGAACTTAAGAGATACACCCTGAGGTGATCCCGGCTGCGGTTCGTGGAAACCTTTGTCACCTCCACGTCCGCCATCAGCCTTTCCATGTCTGAAGGGATTTTCAAATCCGGAAATACATCAAAAAACAGCTTACCCATTTGTTCACTCACTCCAATGTAACAATTCATAACGGAGAGCAGAAAGCAGCTCTTCCTCTTTTACTTTCTTATAGATTTCTCCATGTTTGATAATCAGGCCTTCACCTACACCGCCAGCGATACCGATATCTGCCTCTTTCGCCTCACCAGGCCCGTTCACGACACAGCCCATGACGGCAACTTTCAAATCCAGAGGGATGTCTGCCACCATATCTTCCACCTGATTTGCCAGCCCAATCAAGTCAATCTGTGTCCTCCCGCAGGTCGGACAGGATACAACCTCAATGCCGCCCTTGCGGATACCCAATGTACGCAGGATAATCTTTGCCGACTTAACCTCCTCCAGTGGATCTCCAGTCAGAGAAACACGGATGGTGTCTCCGATTCCCTGCCCTAAAATCATGCCTAGGCCCATCGCTGATTTAATATTGCCGCTGATAATGGTGCCTGATTCAGTAATCCCTACATGGAGGGGGTAATCCGTCTTCTTTGCAATCAGCTCATGCGCCTGGACACACATCAGTACATCTGAAGATTTAATACTAATTACCAGCTTGTCATATCCCATGCCCTCAATAATGCGTACCTTATCGAGCGCGCTCTCCACAAGCCCCTGGGCTGTCACACCTCCATACTTTTCTACCAACTCTTTTTCCAGGGAACCACTATTGACGCCGACACGGATGGGGATATCACGTTCCCTCGCCGCGTCAACGACAGCCTGAATCCGTTCCTTTGCCCCAATGTTCCCCGGATTGATGCGAATCTTATCCGCACCGTGTACCATGGCGGCAATGGCAAGCCGGTAATCAAAATGAATATCTGCCACCAAAGGAATTGTGATGCCTTTCTTTATTTCTGCAATGGCCTCTGCTGCTTCCATCGTAGGCACTGCACAGCGGATAATCTCACACCCTGCCGCTGTAAGTTTCTGTATCTGGGCTATTGTGCCTTTGACATCCTCTGTCCTGGTATTTGTCATCGACTGGATTAAAATAGGATGATTGGCGCCGATTGTCCTGTTTCCAATGCGTATCTCACGTGTCTGTTTCCTTGTAATCTGATTTTCCATGTCTGTTTCCCCTGTGTTTCTTTAATAATTGCCATCAGTTCCATAACATTAGAAAATATTCCGAATATCATTAAACATAACAAATACCATCAAAGCCATCAAAGCCACCAGGCCCACAAAATGTACCATACCCTCTTTTTCAGGAGAAATCTTCTTTCTGCGGATGGCCTCAATAAGCAGGAAAACCAGCCGCCCGCCATCCAATGCTGGTATTGGCAGAAGATTCATAATTCCTAAGTTTGCCGACAAAAAAATTGAGAAATTTACCATACTCATGATAGCTAAACCAACTCCGCCGGCCGACTCATTGGAATCATAAGTGTCTCCCATGACCTTGACAATCCCTACAGGGCCAGACAAATCATTCAGTCCTACCCTGCCGGTCACCAGCATCTTTAAACTCTCAATCGTCGTGTTTATCTGATAGCGTATCTCAAAAAAACTGTGCGTAATTGTCTCGAGGACAGTTCCCTTCTGACGCATAGCACTGCCATTCATGCCAAGCATTTGCCTGCCGCTCTCCTCATCCATCTTAGGAGACAGCACCGCCTCATAACGTTCCCCATCACGTTCATAGACCAGTTTTACATCTTTTCCCGGATGGAACAGGGAATATTGACTGATCTCACGGAAGAAATGTGTCCTCGAACCGTTCATGGAGATAATCTCATCTCCCTCCATAAGTCCAGCCTCGGCAGCCGGGAACCCTTCCCGCACACCGCTCAGCACCGGACGGTCAAACCCCACACTGGACATTACAATCAGAGCAAATACCCACGCCATAATAAAATTAAACACTGGACCTGCGGCAACCACACTGATGCGCGCCCAGACAGACTTGCTGTTAAATGACCTTGCATCTTGGCTCTCACCGTCTTCTCCCTCCATCATACAGGCGCCGCCAAATGGCAACAGTTTGATGGAATACTTCGTGTCCCCTCTGGTGATACCAAATAAAGTTGGCCCAAGACCAAGAGAAAATTCATTTACTTTTATTCCGTTGGCTTTGGCAAGTAGAAAATGCCCCAGCTCATGGAAAAGGATAATTATACTAAAAATAATAAGCGCAATTATAATATTCAATCTTACCACCTGCTTTCTATAAAGGCATAAACTTCTGCTTCCGTCTCAAGAATCTTCTCAACTTTGGGCTCGCTCTCGTATTCACAATGTTCCATGCACGCCTGAATAATCTCTGGAATCTGTAAAAATGGAATTTGCCCATTTAAAAACAATGATACGGCTTTTTCATTCGCTGCATTGTAAGCGGTAGGAATATTACCCCCGCGCTCCATCGCCGTAAATGCAAGCCCAAGCCCCGCAAATGTATCAAAGTCAGGCTTTTCAAACGTCAGACTGGCAAGCTGAAAGAAATCCAGCCGCTTTCCTGACAGACTGCGCCGCCTGGGATAGTACAGCGCATATTGTATGGGAAGCCGCATATCCGGCGTTCCAAGCTGCGCAATCACTGCACCATCCTCGTACTCCACCATGGAATGGATCACGCTCTGCGGATGCACGACTACCTGAATCTGATTCAACTCCACATCAAAAAGCCATCTGGCCTCCATCACTTCTAAACCTTTGTTTACCATTGTGGCAGAATCAATCGTAATTTTTCTCCCCATCGACCAGTTGGGATGATTGAGCGCGTCCTCGACGCGAATCTGTCCAAGCTCTTCCCGCTTCTTACCCCGGAAAGGCCCGCCTGACGCGGTCAACAGTATTTTGTGAATGCGATTGTCATGTTCTCCATTTAAAGATTGGAAAATTGCGCTGTGTTCACTGTCCACTGGCAGAATCGGCACCTGACACTCTCTGGCGAGCGGCATAATGATATGTCCTGCCGTCACAAGCGTCTCTTTGTTGGCAAGAGCAATTGTCTTGCCTGCCTTGATCGCCGCAATCGTGGGACGGATTCCCAACATGCCCACAATGGCCGTCACCAACGTCTCTGCTTCCGGCATGACGGCAATTTCCAAAAGTCCCTCCATACCGGACAACACAGTTACTGGAAGATCTCTCACTCGCTCCCTCAAATCCGCGGCATCTCTCTCCTCCCACAAAACAGCCATCTTAGGTTGAAATTCCCGAATCTGATCCTCAAGAAGCGATACATTTTTACCCGCAGCTAACGCCACAACCGCAAGATCTTTGTGCTCACGGACAATCTCAAGTGTCTGGGTACCAATCGAACCGGTAGAACCCAGCAATGCAATTTTCTTCATCTGTCTCTCCTTATTATAACACTGCTACAAAAATAATTTTGCCAGATAATAGACCATGGGAGCTGTGAAAATAACACTGTCGAATCTATCGAGAATTCCCCCATGTCCCGGAATCAATTTTCCATAATCCTTAATGTCATAGTTTCGCTTTATGGCAGAAGCAGCCAGGTCACCAATCATGGATACTAATGCGCCAACGCCGCTGATTCCGGCCAAAATAAAGATATAATCTATCGTAAGGTTCATCTGTTGTTGGAACACCCAACCATACAATACTGTTAAGAGCATAGTACCCACTACGCCTCCCACAGCTCCCTCAATTGATTTCTTAGGACTTAACTTGGGCGCCATCTTATGTCTGCCAATAAGAACGCCAACGCAGTACGCGCACGTATCACTGCCCCAGGAACATAAGAAAATCAGCCAAACAATATATGCACCCTTCTCCATCATTCTAGTTTGGTATATGCCAGACAACATCACAGCTACATAAAAAACTCCCACAAACGCAGCAAATACCTGATCCGCCCTGTACTTTGGGAACTGCAAAACAAAAACTGCCATCACCAGAATTAAGAATGATAAAACAAAAAATTCTATTTCAGGAATAAAGGGAACGCCAAGATTCATATAGTATACCGCTACCGCCAAATATCCTACTATCCCCAGCAGCGTTCGCTCTATATGGAAAACGCGGTATAGCTCCGACAAGCCAACCATAGATATGGCAAAAAGCCCTGCCAACAGAACATTACCACCTGTTATAACCAACACAAGCGCAATTATCACCAATACAATGCCGCTCAGTAATCGTGTTCGGAACAAACTTTTACTCCTCCTTTATCCCGCCATAACGTCTATCTCTTTTATTATAGTCCTCTATAGCTTTTACTAATTCCTCTTTTGTGAAATCCGGCCAAGGTACCTCTGTAAAATATAATTCACTGTACGCAAGCTGCCATAATAAGTAATTAGACAACCGCCGCTCTCCACTGGTCCTTATCAATAAATCCGGCGCCGGAATCCCGCATGTGTCAAGATATGTTTCAAACTTTGCTTCATCCAAGTCCTCGAGCTCAAACTGCCCTTCCCTGTAATCGTCAAGCATCTTTTTCATACCGCGCAGCATCTCATCGCGGCTGCCATAATTGATGGCAATCTGGAAGTTAAGTCCATCCTGATTCTCAGAGAATTCTTCCAGCTTATGTATGCTCTCCTGTATGTCTGAATCTAATCCAGAGATATCGCCAATCACACGCACACGCATATGATTTTTCTCGGCAGTTTTGATACAATTTTTCATATAATTACGCAAAAGCTTCATCAGCGCATTAACTTCATTCTGGGGGCGCGACCAGTTCTCTGTGGAAAATGCATACACCGTCAGATATTTTATCCCCAGATTCCAAGCTTCCCTGCAAATTATCTCTACATTCTTGGCCCCCTGCGTATGCCCATAATTCCTGGGCATTCCATGCTGCTTAGCCCATCTGCCGTTCCCATCTAAAATAATCGCCACATGTTGTGGAATTTCCATGATTCCCTCCCTAATCGTCATTCACCTTTTACAATTCACGCACTTTCGCAAATTACCATACTTAACGAATAACAACATAAGATGAAAAAGCCAGGAACAAACCTGGCCTTTTTATACAATGAATTGCCTATACGTTCCGACAACCATTATACCGTAAGAATTTCTTTTGTTTTCTCTTCCACCGCCTTATCGACCTTTGAGATATATTTGTCAGTCAATTTCTGCACTTCATCCTCTAACTGCTTAATTTCATCCTCAGAAACATCGCTTGACTTGGACATTTTCTTCAGAGAATCATTGGCATCTCTGCGGATATTGCGGACTGCTACCTTGGCATTCTCGCCTTTTTTCTTCACATCCTTCGCCAAATCTTTTCTGCGCTCTTCCGTCAATTCCGGGAATGTCAAGCGGATTACTTTCCCGTCATTCGTAGGATTAATCCCTAAATCCGATGTCAAAATAGCCTTTTCAATCTCACGCACCATATTAGGTTCCCACGGTTGAATCAGAAGCATACGTGGTTCAGGAACAGAAATATTTGCCACCTGTTGAAGTGCAGTAGGCGTTCCATAATAATCAACCCTTATTTTGTCCAACACATGAGGATTGGCACGCCCCGCACGGATAGAGCCAAATTCCTCCAGAAGATTGTCAAAAGATTTCTGCATTTTATTGTCATATTGCTGTAATCTCTCATCCATAAATAAATTCCTCCCAACCAACATTTTTAATCCCTGAACAAGTCTTCCCATCAAATGATAACTTTTGTTCCGGAAAATTCACCGCTTATCGCCTTGACAATACTATTCTCTTCATTCAAACCGAACACGTACATCGGCATCTTATTTTCCATACACATAATAGACGCCGTCAAATCGACCACTGCCAATTTCTTATCTATAACCTCCTGAATCGACACTTCATCATATTTCACTGCATCCGGGTTCGTCTTGGGGTCTTTATCATAAACACCGTCAATCGCCTTTGCCAATAGGATTCCGTCTGCCTCAATTTCCACAGCGCGCAAAACAGTCGCCGTATCCGTTGAGAAATATGGATGCCCCGTCCCTCCTGCAAAAAAGCATACGATACCTTTGGTAAAATATTTATTCACACGGTCTTTGGAAAAAAGTTTCGTAAAAGCGCCGCACTCAAAAGGCGTCAAAATCTGCGTCATCATGCCAACAGAGCGGAATATCTCAGAGACGTAAATACAATTCATTACGGTCGCGAGCATACCAATTTGATCTGCTTTCGTGCGATCAATCGTCTCACTCGTCCTTCCTCTCCAGAAATTGCCGCCGCCGATTACAATTCCCACCTGAGTACCAGCGTCCGTCAACTGTTTTACCTGTTTGGCGACCACTGTAACTGTAGCCTCATCAAAACCGATGTGCTTTTCCCCTGCTAAAGCCTCTCCACTAAGCTTTAATATTATTCTTTTCATATTCTGCCTTTCTATTTTGTGTCAAACAGGCTGTCCATATCAACTTCTGCATAACACTGAGAACAGAAACCTTCAATCACTGCTCCATTATTAATCTGAACGGAACGTGATTTGATATTACCCATAACAACCGCTGAAGTATCTACTACAACCGGGCCATGGACATCAATATCACCTTTGATTGCGCCGGCAATAACTGCGCTGGTTGCAGCAATATTACCTATTACAACAGAACCAAGGCCAATCTTAACAGTTCCGCTCGTAGAAATCTCACCTTCTATCTTAGCTGAATCTGCAAAAAATTCTGCTGCCTGAGAGTTCCCCTGAATGCTTCCTGTCACAGTCATTTTCCCATTACATGTTACATTTCCTTCAATTCTGCCCTTTAACTCAAAGGAACCAGTAGACTGCAAGTCACCTCTCAGAGAAGTTCCTTCTGTAATTACAGTTACCTCATCCGACACATCATCCGGCAAGGTACTCATAGGCTCCATCGTTACTGCATTTTCTATATTTTCTGTATTCTCTGTACTCAAAATAATATCCTCCTTCTGTCCGGCTTCTTCCGGTACAATTGTATTTTCTTTCTGTTCTTCCTGTATTGTGTTCTTTGCTTTTACCTCTGCTTTAGCATTCTTGGGCTTCTTCCCTGAATCTGTCGGGCTTTCCGGTGTGAGAATCATAGGTTCATCCTGCACGGCTTCTTTGCCTACCTTTTCAAAAAGTCCTTCCATTTTCTTTAACTCAGACTTAACATCTACTTCCTGCTCCAGCGTATTCACAACCAGACCTGGCTGCATCTGCGCCGCTTCTTCTTTCAATTCCGCTTCTCCCGGAAGCAGCTCATTCACTGCCTGAGACAAGTCCTCCTTGAAATCTTTAAAAAAGCTCATACATGTACCTCCATATATTATTTTTCATGTAAAAATCATACAACAAATTATTCTACATCTTCTGCTTTAATATGCTGTATGGGTTTTGTAGTATCATCAATCGGCAACAATTCTGCGCCTAACGCCTGCAACTGATCAATCATTGGCAAAAGCGCATCCACCGTAGTTGCCTTTGCAGAGGAATCGTGCATCAAAACAACAGATGTATCATATTTCACCACATCATCCATGACATTTGCTACCAACTCGTCCGGTGTATAAACCTGGCTGGTTGCATCACCGCTTACGACATTCCAATCATAATAAGTAAGCCCCCGCTCTTTTACATAGCGAATTAGCTCTTCAATGTCCACATTGCTGACCTTATTGCTGCTTCCTCCTGGAAAGCGCATGATTGTAGGCGTCACACCTGTAACCTCTTCCAGATAAGACTGTAAATGCTCCATATCTTCTTTAAATGCATCAAGTGATTGGTAGATTACATCATATTTATGGGAAAAAGAATGCATACCAAGCGTATGCCCTTCATCAACAATCCTACGGTAAAGCGCTTTAGACTCTTCATCTTCCTGCCCAATCACAAAAAAGGTCGCCTTAATATTCCGCTCTTTCAAAATGTCCAGAATCTTAGCAGTATTCTCACTCGGACCATCATCAAATGTCAAATATACCTTGGGATGTTCCCCTTCCTCCAGGGCATTGCCATCACCTGCTTCCCCTTCTTCGGGCACGCTTCCCACTACTTGTTCCTCCGGCAGCGGTCCATCACTTTCTGGCAATCGTTCACTATCATCTGCCGGAGAACCTTCTGTGGAAACTCCCTCTGCCGGCGCATCGCCATCCAAAACTACATCTGAAGCTCTCTCCTTACGAGAGCCAGCGCTCTTTTCGTCAAGTTCCTGCGTGACTTCCTCTTTGGTAATCAACGCCTCATTCAATTTCTCTTCCAGAACAAACACCTTCACCAATAAGGTCGCTATCAATACTGTCAAAATTAAAATCCAAATTACTACACCAACGACCATGAACATTTTCAGCCTGTTCACACGTTTACGCCTGGCCTGTTGTTCTCGTAATCCGCTCGCCACTTTTTCTTCCATGTATGGACCTCCTAGGTCATAAAAACACTGCTACGACTATTGTATCACATTTTTTTAAAAACGCATTAATAAATTTTGAAAAATATGTACTTTTTTTCGAGTTTTTTCTTTCTTTTTTCTGTTTATTTGTTATTTTTACATTTTTTATCAGAAAATAATTGCAAAAATTCTAACAAACGACATGACAAGCACAGGTGGAAAAATAAATATTTCTAAATTTAAACACACAAAAGCCCCCACAAACGGGGGCCTCTGTCTATTCCATAAAGGAAGACTTTCATCTATTCCACAGACACAACCTTGTAATCTTTATCTTCCACTGCCTTTCTGAGAACATCATCGGAAATTTCCTCTGTTAAGCTGACGATAGCGGTTCCCGCTTCATGGCTCACCTGCGCAGTCTCCACTCCCGGAATTTCCTCTAAACTTTTCTTTACTGCCGCCTCACAGTGTGCACACATCATACCTTCGATTTTCATTGTTTTTTGCATAACTTCTTCCTCCTTGTCTTTACTTATCTCTTTTTGCTGCCCTACCAGATTTTTCACTCCAGCATTCGCTTGCCGTTTCGGCTTGCGCCCCGGCTTATCCCTTTTTGTACTATAAATATTCTGCATGTTCAGACGCAACGCATTCGTTACCACACAAAAACTAGACAAGCTCATAGCCGCTGCCCCGAACATGGGGTTCAACTGCCATCCAAAGATGGGAATCCAGAGTCCGGCTGCCAATGGAATGCCTATAATATTGTAAATAAATGCCCAAAATAAATTCTCATGTATATTTCTCAGAGAAGCACGACTTAACCGTATGGCCGCCGGTACATCGCTGAGCCGGCTCTTCATCAGAACAATATCGGCCGCGTCAATGGCAACATCTGTTCCCGCCCCGATAGCAATTCCCATATCGGCCCTTGTCAATGCTGGAGCGTCGTTGATTCCATCTCCTACCATGATGACCTTCCCCTCCTGTTGGAGCGAGCGGATCACTGCCTCCTTCCCATCCGGCAGCACACCGGCAATCACCTGGTCTACTCCGGCCTGCCTGCCGATAGCATTGGCCGTGCCCTCGTTATCACCAGTAAGCATCACTACGCGAAGCCCAAGATTTTTAAGCTCTTTCATGGCTTGCGGGCTGTCTTCTTTTATGACGTCCGCTACAGCAATCATGCCGTACAACGCTCCATCCCTGGCAAAAAATAACGGCGTCTTCCCCTCCTGCGCTAAATTTCCGGCTTGCCTTTTTATCTCCTGGGGAATCTTAGCATGGGTGAGGATAAAGGCTTCATTTCCCCCGCATAGAAAACTCCCATCACATCTTCCAGAGAGGCCATTTCCAGGTTTTATCTGAAATTCAGTCACTTCCCCGGGACGCACATTTTGTTCTCCCGCATAGGAAATTACCGCTTTCGCCAAAGGATGCTCACTCTTCGCCTCAAGTGTCAGAGCTGTAAACAACAATTCCTGCTCAGTAACTCCCGGCATCGTTACTAAATCTGTGACTTGCGGATCGCCTTTGGTAATCGTCCCTGTCTTGTCAAGGGCAATAATATCCATCTTTCCAGTTTCTTCCAGGGAGACTGCCGTCTTAAAAAGAATTCCATTCCTGGCACCAATACCGTTGCCAACCATAATTGCCACCGGTGTCGCCAGCCCTAACGCGCAAGGGCAGCTGATCACCAGCACAGAAATGCCCCTTGCCAGAGCAAAGCCGGTTCCATAGCCCGCAGCCAACCAAACTACGGTTGTCAACAACGCAATACCGATAACCGTTGGCACAAAAACGCCAGATACCCGGTCTGCGACTTTTGCAATAGGCGCCTTGGTGGCCGCCGCATCGCTCACCATGCGGATAATCTGAGCCAAGGTGGTATCTTCCCCCACTCTGGATGCCTGGCATTTGAGGAACCCGGACTGGTTGGCCGTAGCTGCCGACACAAGATCTCCTTCTTCTTTATCCACCGGTACACTTTCTCCGGTAAGCGCCGCTTCATTCACCGCACCGCTTCCTTCCAGCACAACTCCATCCACCGGAATATTTTCTCCGGGACGCACTACAAAAATATCACCTTTTTTTAGTTGTTCTATTGGAACCTCTGTTTCCCTGCCGTCTTTGAGAATTACTGCCGTCTTAGGCGCCAGCTTCATCAGGCCCTTTAATGCATCCGTCGTTTTCCCTTTTGCACGCGCCTCCAGCATTTTTCCAACAGTAATCAATGTCAGGATCATCGCCGCCGACTCAAAATAAAACTCATGCATATAGGTCATTACCTGATGCACATCACCTTTTACCTGCGCATCCGTCATAGCAAACAACGCATATGTGCTATATATAAAGGCTGCCCCTGCACCCATAGCGACAAGCGTATCCATATTCGGCGCACCATGGTAAAAACTCTTCCAACCGCTAATAAAAAATTTCTGGTTCACGACCATAATTATCACTGTCAGTAAAAGCTGAACAAGGCCCATCGCCACATGGTTTTCTGATAAAAAATCCGGCAACGGCCAGCCCCACATCATATGTCCCATGGAAATGTACATTAAGATCAACAGAAATCCCAAAGAATACAAAAGCCGTTGCTTTAACTGCCGAGTCTCTCTGTCCTCCAAAATAGCCTCATTTGCCTCCACCCGGGAAGATTGTGCTGACTCAGCCGCTTTGGGAGATGCCCCATATCCCGCTTCCTCCACTGCACGAATAATCTCCGTCTCCCCTGCGGAACCCTCCACACCCATGGAATTTGTCAGCAGGCTTACGGAACATGACACAACGCCCGGTACTTTGGAGACAGCTTTCTCCACCCTGGCGCTGCATGCTGCACAGCTCATCCCGGTCACTGTATATTGCTCCATTGATAGCTCCTTTCTTTTCGTGACAATTTACTTCATCAATTTCTGCAAAATAGATACCAGTTCATCTATGGCCTCCTCCCTGCCCTCCCGGACATCATCGGCCACACAAGTCTTAATATGGTTAGCCAACAGTATCTTGTTAAAACTATTCAACGCCGCATTCACTGCCGCTACCTGTACCAATATATCAATACAGTAAGCATCTCGTTCTACCATACCCTTGATTCCCCGTACCTGTCCTTCAATACGATTCAGCCGATTCACCAAATCTTTATACTCCTTCTCCGAACGTTCCTTCGTCTTATGAAAACCGCATTCTTTTTGTTCCGGCATCAACTTTCCTCCTTTGCACACTTTCTTATACCGTAGTATTCCCTTGACAAAATACATTATATACCCCTTGGAGGTATATTGCAAGTCTATCTGGAAATTTTTTGCGAATTGTATTATAATTGGTTACAGTTTACAGATTTGATGATTCTTTGCCAAAAACATGAGGCGAGGCTGCCGCACTAATATATTTACTCGTTCAAAAGGTCTTGCCGCTTACGCGGCAAAGACAGAATGTACAAAAATCACTCTGGGAAGCTAGCTTCCCAAGATAATTTTTGTACATGTTGTTTACATTGCTTTGCAATGTAAACCTTTTGAACGAATCTATAGCAACCATCGCACTACACACTTTTACTAACGGAGGAAACCATGAAGATATGGCAGAATGAAGCGGTATTTACTGCGGAACATCCAATTACGGAAGAAGTATTCACAGAATCCGCGCTTTTTTTTGATATTGAGACAACCGGCTTTTCCCCCATAAACACACACATCTACCTGATTGGATGTGCCGCAAGGAGGGGACAGCTCATCTGCGTCACACAATTTTTTGCAGAAAAACCTCAGGAAGAAAAAGCCATCCTCACTGCTTTTTCCAAATTAGCAAACCAATATGAACTCCTGATTTCGTATAATGGCCGGGGATTTGACATCCCCTACCTTCAAAAGCGCACAGAATATTATGGGTTTCATGAAAAGAAGAATCTCGCGCACTTGGATATTTTCCGGGAAATGTCCAAATTTAAACTTATCCTCCGGCTTCCCAACCTCAAACAAAAATCCTTGGAAACATTTCTTGGAATTGAGCGGGAAGATAAATATTCTGGGGGCGACTTAGTTAATGTCTATCTTGATTACACCAGACAACCAGACGATGAAAAAGCCTCTCTTTTACAGCTCCATAATTACGAAGATTTATTGGGAATGCCCAAACTTCTTCCCATCCTCTCTTATCCCAGGCTGTTTGAGGGAGATTTTGACGTCCTCTCCTGTGAGAAAAATTCATATCAATCATATGAAGGCACACAGGAACTGGAAATGATTATGACGCTTGGACTTAATACCCCATTACCCAAACGTTTCTCTTTTGGCAGACAGGACATTTATCTCACAGCCTACGACAGGCAGGCAAAACTTAAAATTTCCATTTACCAGGGCGAATTGAAATATTTTTACCCCAATTATAGGGATTATTATTTCCTTCCAGAGGAAGACCGCGCCATACACAAAAGCGTGGCATTCTATGTCGACAAGAATTTTCGCACAAAAGCAAAAGCCGCCACCTGCTATAGCAAGAAAACCGGCTGCTTTCTGCCGCAATATGAAGAGGTGGACGATGATTTCACAGGTTCCTTAGAACTTCAGAAAAAATATGCACTGCATTTATTAGAATATCTTAAAAAGCAGGCATAGACACCAATCACTATTAGACAATCTATGCCTGAAAATTCACTTTAGAAGATAACAATGCGCCCCCTGCTAAAAATTGCAGGGGACGCAAAAAAGGGGATATAGATATCAAAACTAATTCTTCTGGAAGAAAAAAGATTGATGTCTCTGATAATTCAATTCTTTATAATTCATAATCTGCTCGGTACTTCCAATAAAGAGAACGCCTTGCGACGCCAACGCCGCATTAAACTTCTTATAAATCTCTTCCTTCGCCTCTTCTGTAAAATAAATCAATACATTTCTGCACACAATCAAATGGCAGCCAGTAGGATAAGTATCCCGGAGCAAATTATGTTCTTTGAATTCTACCTGACGTTTAATCTCATTGGAAATCTGATAGGAACTCCCTACCTTGGTAAAATATTTCTTTTTGAAATCCGCCGGCACAGCAGCTATGCTTTTCTCGTTATAGAGCCCCAGCCGTGCCTTATCAAGCACTTGTTTATCAATATCTGTGGCTGTAATGTGAATCTGATTCAACGGTATATGCCGGGACAAGGCCATAACCAGCGAATAGGGCTCGTCGCCTGTGGAACAGGCAGCGCTCCAGACTTTCAGATTCTTGCCAAATTTCTTAATCAGCGCTGGAAATACGCTCTTATCCAAAATCTCCCACTGCTCAGGATTCCGATAAAATTCCGACACATTAATTGTGAGAAAATTTACAAACTGCTCAAACTTCTCTTCATCTTTCTTGATTAACGCCACATAATCCTTATAACTTTTGATTCCATTTTTAGAAATCAGCGTATCGATCCGGCGCTTCATCTGCTTTTCTTTGTATGAATTCAAATCAATTTTAGTTAATGCTAAAATATCTTTTTTGAAATCCTCATATCCGTTCATGAAATTCCTCTATTCTTCCTCAACAGATTCTTCCACACCATCTTCCACAAGCTCGGCTGCCGGCTCTTCCGTCGAAGCAAGCAACGCTTTCAGGCTCAGGCTGATTTTCTTCTCTTCCTCGTTGAAATCAACAATCTTAGCCTCTATCTCCTGCCCAATCTTAAGTACGTCTGCCGGTTTCTCCACATGTTCTTTGGAAATCTGTGATACATGCAAAAGTGCATCTACACCAGGCGCCAATTCTACGAATGCGCCAAAGTCTGTCATTCTTGCAACTACGCCCTTAATTATTGTACCTACTGCATATTTCTCTGAAGCATCTTTCCACGGATTTTCATCCTCAAACTTCATGCTGAGCGCAATCTTCTTCTCGTTAATGTCTTTGATAAATACTCTGACAACTTCACCAACTTTGAATACCTTCTTGGGATTCTCAACCCTTCCCCAAGACATTTCAGAAATATGAAGAAGTCCGTCTGCGCCGCCCAAATCAATAAATGCGCCGAAATCTGTCACGTTCTTGACAGTTCCTTCTAAAACATCGCCAACATTGATTCTCGCAAATAATTCTTTCTGCATCTCTTCCTTCTTAGCAAGCAACAGCTGCTTCCTGTCGCCGATGATTCTTCTTCTGCGCGGGTTGAATTCCGTGATAACAAATTCAATCTCCTGGTCTTTATACTTGCCAAGATCCTTCTCGTATGTATCAGAAACCAGGCTTGCAGGAATGAATATCCTCGCTTCGTCAATTACAACGCTCAAACCGCCCTCTAATACCTGTACAACTTTGGCCTTCAATACTTCCTGGGCATTGAACGCCTCTTCCAGCTTCTTACTTCCTCTCTCAGCAGCCAGACGCTTGTAGGTCAAAAGCACCTGCCCTTCACCGTCATTTACTTTCAGAACCTTTGATTCCATGGTGTCTCCTACGGAAACTACGGTAGTCAAATCGACGTTGGGCTCATTCGTATACTCATTTCGGGTAATAATCCCATCGGACTTGTAACCAATATTCAAGATGATCTCGTCTGGTTTCACATCAATAACGGTACCTTCGACTACCTCCCCATTTCTTATTGTTTTAAATGATTCATCTAACATTTGTTCAAAACTCATTTCTGACATTTTTTTGAACCTCCTCAATAATTTTGTTTTGGGTAGATGCCCCTGCGGTAATACCTACGCTATTAATGAACCGTAATTTAGACAAGTCCAAATCCCTGAGTGTCTGTATATAGCAAGTATTTTCACATTCTTTTTTACATATTTCAAATAGCTTTTGCGTATTGGAACTATTCTTCCCACCGACCACAATCATGGCTTCCACCTCAGCGGCGATTGCCTTTGCCTCAGCCTGCCTCTCCTGGGTCGCATTGCAAATCGTATTTAAAACAATTATATCATAACCTTTTTTTGAAATAATTTCAACTAGTTCTTGAAATTTCTTGTTGTTAAATGTCGTCTGTGAAACTATACAGACCTTTTTTCCAGTCTCCAACAAAAATTCATGTGCCTCTTCAACCGTTGAAATTACGCTGGTTTGGGCAATATTGGAGCTCCAGCCTTTGATGCCTTCGACCTCAGGATGATTTTCGTTACCAATAATTAGCACATGGCATCCCTCACGGCTGTACTGCTCCACAATTCGGTGTATTTTCTGTACAAAGGGGCATGTGGCGTCCACATATGGGATATTCTCTGCTTCAAGCAGCTCATAAACTGACTTGCCCACGCCGTGGGAACGGATAATAACCGTACCATCCCGGCAATTTTTAAGCTCCTGGGCCGTCTCCACCACACAAACGCCTTTTTCTTCCAAATCCGCCACAACTTCCTCATTGTGTATAATAGGGCCAAACGTATATATTTTTCCGTTCTTGCGCTCCACTTGCTCATAAACCGTGTCTACGGCACGCCTGACACCGAAGCAGAACCCCGCGCTTTTTGCCAAAATCACTTTCATATCTTCGCGTCCCTGACAATCTGTAAAATTTTCGCCACAACTTCTTCAATTGACATCTCAGAACTGTCCACCAAAATTGCGTCCTCCGCCTGCCTTAAGGGTGAAATCTCACGCGTCATATCACGATGATCGCGTTTTTCAATATCCTCACAGATTTCCTCAAGACTGCATTCGGCGCCCTTTTCCTGCAATTCCAGGAATCTCCGCTTTCCGCGTGTCTCTACACTCGCTGTCAGATAAATTTTCACCTGTGCATTCGGCAGCACGCAAGTGCCTATATCCCGGCCATCCATAATTAAATCTGTGGTCTGTGCCATCTCACGCTGGAGTTGTGTCAATTTTTCCCGCACAGGGGCATATACACTAACCGAGGATGTCATCTTTCCCACTTCCTCCGTGCGGATAAATCCGTTTACATTCTCTCCATTCAAAAATACCTGCTGTTCCCCATTCTCATTGGAAAGGGTTACGGTAATCTGTCCACACGATTCTGTAATTGCCGCCTCATCATCAGCCGCAATCCCCGCACGCAGAAAATACAAGGCCATTGCGCGGTACATCGCACCAGTATCAACATAGATATAAGACAGCTCTTTTGCCACTCTCTTGGCAATCGTGCTTTTCCCAGCTCCCGCCGGGCCGTCAATCGCGATATTAAATGCCATCTGGCTTCCTCCAATTCTATTTTAAATACTGTCCCCGGCAAGATAACCGGTAGACCAGGCAATCTGTAAATTAAACCCTCCGGTCAACGCGTCCAAATCAAGCACCTCTCCTGCAAAATACAATCCAGACACCAGTTTCGACTCCATCGTAGATGGATTGACCTCTCTCGTACATACACCTCCCCGGGTAATAATTGCCTCATTAAAATCCCGGAAACGCTGCAATGTCAAAGGAAAATGTTTCATCAGATGTATCAAATCCATCCGTTCCCTTTTGGTAATCATATTTACCTTGGCCTCCGCATGGATGCCGCTTAAATTTATGATAACCGGAATCAGCTTGGCTGGGAACAATTTGGATAGGGCATTTTTAAACTGCCGCTTCTGATTCTCCTCAAAATCCCGCAGAACACGCTTGTCCAGCTGTTCTTCTGTCAGAGCGGGCTTTAAATCTATTTCCATTATAAGCGGCATGTTCTCCATATAATCATTTACAAGGCTGCTGGCGCTGATTAACAGCGGTCCGCTGACGCCGTAATGTGTGAACAACATCTCGCCAAAATCTTCAAACAGCAGCTTTCTATCCTTGCGGATGCTTACCGTAACATTCCTCAGCGACAACCCCTGCAAATCCTTCACCCAGTTCTCCGCCGTCTCAAACGGAACTAAAGAAGGCCTGCGCTCCATCACTGTATGCCCCAGCTTTTCCGCAAAACAGTAGCCATCCCCGGTAGAACCGGTAGACACATAAGAGCAGCCGCCCGTAGCAAGTACAACATTTTCTGCCCTGAGAACTGTTCCGTCTGTAAGCCGAACTCCTGTCACACTGCTGGTTTCACTGCCCACAGTCAGAATATCGGCAACTTTGGCGTGGAGCTGTACCCTGACTTGTTCTTGCTGCAAGGTTTTCTGCAAAGTGCGGATGACATCGGATGAGTGGTCTGACTGCGGAAATACACGCCCGCCGCGCTCTGTCTTGATAGTAAGCCCATGGGTTTCAAAAAACTCCATCACCTGCCGGCTGTCAAAGGAATAGAACGCGCTGTAGAGGAATCGACTGTTGCGAATGACATTTTTCAGCAGATGTTCCGTCTCACAGTCATTGGTGATATTACACCTTCCCTTTCCAGTAATGTAAAGTTTCTTCCCCAGCTTTTCATTCTGTTCTAACAGCGTCACCTGATGTCCATTTTCTGCCGCGCGTATGGCTGCCATCATGCCTGCCGCGCCGCCGCCAATTACAATTACTTTACTCATACTCTGTTTCTCTTCCTGTCTTATTCTGCGCATATCCCATGCGCACAGAATCCCCTATATAATCAATCTCGTCGCTGCCGTAAACCAGATACTCCTCCCAGAGCTGCTCTATCATTTCCAAATTCCGCACTACTTTTTTCTGCCGTTTCATACAAATTGCCATAACCAGCGCATTGATGACACTCAAAGGCGCTGCCAGAGAATCCACGATGGATGACATATCGCTCTGCGCAACAAGATTGCAGGAGGAATACAGGTTCATTGGGGAATGTACGCTGTCTGTGAGCGTAATAACCCGGGCGTTGCGGTTATTGGCAAATTCCATGGCCTTTAACACACGCATAGAATATCTTGGAAAACTAATTCCAATTATCACATCCTCCCTACCTATATACATCATCTGCTCAAACAATTCGCTGGAACTATTCGTATGCACAAGTCTCACATTGTCAAACATCATATTCAGGTAAAAAACCAGAAATTCCGCCAAAGGTGCGCAGCTCCTGATACCAATTACATAGATATGCTTGGCTTTCAGTATTGCATCTACTGCCATGTCAAATGCATGCTCATCTATCATTTCCAACGTCTCCTGAATGCGTTTCGCATCCGACGTCAACACCGTTGTCAGAATTTCAGACTGTGAAATCCGTCCGTATACATGCTCCATCTGCTGTACAGAATCAAGTTTCACGCGCACCAACTCTGCCAATGCCTGCTGAAATTGCGGATATCCTTTGTACCCCAGTTGCATGGCAAAGCGAACGACCGTAGACTCACTGACGCCTACTTCTTCCCCCAGCTTTGCCGCCGTCAGGAATACCGCCTTGTCGTAATAATCCGTAATATAGGCTGCGATCATCTTCTGTCCTTTGCTCAAAGCGCCGTATCGTTCGTTGATCCGATTCATCAATTCGTTGGTGCTGGCCATATCCCATCCCTCTCCTCAACAAATTTCACGCGTTAGCGTGACAAGGTCTTTCCTGGTAAGAAGAAAAAGATACTGCTCAAAGGAACAGTATCTTCTCTTTTCCTATAAAAAATATCTTAAACTGGATATGCTCCGTTCTTAGTGTCAGCAACTGAAGCGTCTACCTTCGTCTGCTGTGCCTCTCTGTATTTGAAGAACTCTGTTGCAACCTGTGGGAACAGTGCGTAAGAGAGAACATCCTCATCCTGCTGCTTCCACTGTTTCATCTCAGCCTCAATCTTATGAAGCTCTGGCTCTAAGAGATCCGCATAACGACAGGTAATAGCATTCTTCTTTTCGTCACCCAATACCTTGTCGATAACTCCTTTGTCGAACGGCTTGACAGTCTGTCCATATTTTCCAAGCAATACGTCCTTGGTCTCCTTCGTAGCAACCTTGTAACGCTCGCCCATCAATACGTTGAACACAGCCTGCGTACCGACAATCTGGGAAGAAGGTGTAACCAAAGGCGGCTCGCCCAGGTCTTTACGCACACGCGGAATCTCTTCCAGCACGTCCATATACTTGTCTTCTGCATTCTGCTCTTTTAACTGAGATACCATGTTGCTCAACATACCGCCCGGCACCTGGTAAAGCAATGTCTGGATATCCACGCCCAATACCTTGGGATTCATCAGCCCGCTCTTTAACGCCTCTTCTCTCATCGGACGGAAGTAGTCTGCAATCTCCTTCAACAGCATCTGGTCAAATCCAGGATCCATCTCCGTTCCACGGAATGCCTCCGCCATAACTTCAGTTGCCGGCTGGCTGGTACCCAGCGCGAAGGGTGACATAGCGGTATCAATAATATCACATCCTGCCTCCACTGCTTTCAAATAGGTCATAGAAGCCACACCGGAGGTGTAATGAGTATGTAACTCAATCGGAAGTTTTGTTGCTTTCTTTAAGGATTTCACAAGTTCTTCTGCCTTGTAAGGCGTCAAAAGACCTGCCATATCCTTGATACAGATGGAGTTAGCTCCCATCTCCTCAATCTTCTTCGCCATATCGGTCCAATACTGCAAGGTATAAGCATCACCTAACGTATAGGAAAGTGCAACCTGCGCATGGCCTTTTTCCTTATTGGTCGCAGTAACTGCCGTCTGAAGATTGCGCAAATCATTCAAACAGTCAAAAATACGGATAATATCAATTCCGTTGGCAATGGATTTCTGTACGAAATATTCCACCACGTCATCCGCATAGGGGCGGTAACCTAAAATGTTCTGCCCACGGAATAACATCTGTAATTTTGTATTCTTGAATCCTGCTTTCAGTTTCCTCAAGCGCTCCCATGGGTCTTCCTTCAGGAAACGCAAGGATGCGTCAAATGTCGCACCACCCCAGCACTCTACGGCATTGTAGCCGACTTTGTCCATTTTATCAATAATAGGCAACATCTGCTCTGTTGTCATACGAGTAGCAATCAGAGACTGATGTGCATCACGTAATATGGTCTCCGTAATCTTAACGGGTTTTCTCTTCTTTTCAGCCATGATTTCCTCCATTCTAAATACCAAAGATAGCCATAAACACACCTGCTGCTACGGCTGTACCGATAACGCCTGCCACATTAGGGCCCATTGCATGCATCAGCAAGAAGTTGGTAGGATCTTCTTCCGCACCCACCTTCTGGGACACACGCGCCGCCATAGGCACTGCAGACACGCCGGCAGAACCAATCAGCGGATTAATCTTGCCGCCGGTAACCTTACACAACAATTTACCGAACAATGTTCCTGCCGCTGTACCAAACATAAACGCAATCAAACCGAGAGCTACAATCTTCAAAGTTGTAATATTCAAAAATGCTTCCGCACTGGTCGTCGCGCCTACAGAAGTTCCCAGCAGGATAACTACGATGTACATCATTGCGTTGGAAGCTGTCTCCGACAACTGGCGTACCACGCCGGACTCGCGGAACAGGTTACCAAGCATTAACATACCAACCAACGGCGCTGTCGTCGGCAGGATAATACATACAATTGCCGTAACAACGATGGGGAACAAAATTTTCTCCAGCTTTGATACCGGACGTAAATTCTCCATTTTGATAGCGCGCTCTTTTTTAGAAGTGAAGAGCTTCATAATTGGCGGCTGGATAATCGGCACTAACGCCATATAAGAATATGCTGCCACCGCAATCGGCCCCATCAGACCAGTCTGCCCCAACTTACCTGCAAGGAAAATGGAAGTCGGGCCGTCCGCTCCACCAATGATAGAAACTGCTGCTGCCGCCTTATCGTTGAACCCAAGCAAAATCGCCATGAAATATGCGCCAAAAATACCAAACTGCGCTGCTGCCCCCAACAGGAAACTGATGGGATTCGCAATCAACGGACCAAAGTCTGTCATCGCCCCGACACCCATGAAAATCAAGGATGGGAGGATGGACCATTCATCCAGAGAATAGAAATAATAAAGTAAACCACCTACGCCATTGCTGGTCTCTTCCGGGGAAGCGATAATATCAGGATAGATATTAACCAGCAGCATACCAAACGCAATCGGAACCAGTAACAGGGGCTCAAATCCTTTTTTGATTGCAAGGAAAAGGAATATGAATGCAACCAATATCATCACATAGTTACCCCAGGTCAGGTTGAAAAATGCTGTCTGATGCAGGAGGTTTGATAAAGTTTCTCCTACGTAACTCATATTTTACCTCCAAAATAATTAGTTGTTCATAGTTGCCAATAATGCGCCTGCCTCTACAGCCTGTCCTGCGCTCACTTCGATGCTTGCCACGGTTCCGTCTTCCGGTGCAACTACAGGCGTCTCCATCTTCATAACTTCCAGTACTAAAATTGTATCGCCGCGCTTTACAGCGTCTCCAGCCTTCTTGTCAATGCTGAATACTTTGCCTGCTGCGCCTGCCTCAATCTTCACACTTCCTGCGCCGCCTGCTGCGGGTGCCGGAGCTGCCGCCGGTGCCGGTGCGGGTGCTGCTGCTCTTACGGGAGCTGCTGCCGGAGCTGCACCTGCGCCGTTTTCTTCTACAGTAACATCATAAACGTTTCCATTAACAGTAATTGTATAGCTTTTCATTTTCGTTTCCTCCTGAAATATTCTTTTAAGGTATCGGCACGCGCCGCTTCGCGTCACCTGCCAAATCGTCCGAAGGCATTTCATAAATGCTTCGCATTTGCCTTCCTCCTAAAGTTGCCTGCTACCTTCTTCTGATGGAACGCACTACAAAATCACTTGTAGAAGTTCCGGTAGATGCTGCAATCGCCGCTGCGATTACGGCTGCCAATTCCAAATCGTCCTGTGCTGCTACAACAGGGGCTGCCGGAGCTGCTGCGGGTGCCGGAGCTGCCGCCGGAGCGCTGCTTTGCGCTTTTTTCTTTGCCTCAAGATATGGGAACACCTTGAATCCATAGATAATCAAACTAATCAGTATCAGAACAATAAACACGATGCCCATTCCCATCAAAGTATTCAATGCGGCATTCGTCATCTTCTCGCCCAATGTCTGTACTGCCTCTACGCCAATGTCCTCCAGTTCCATATTATGGTACTTGTACACATAACTGAGGATCACCGGACGGTCTGTAAATTTAATTTCCTGCTTGCATTCTAATGTCTTGCCGGACTTGGTAATGGTGAATTCTCCCATTTCCACATATTCGCCTGCCTGGGCAACTGCATCATCCCAACGCATAATCATATTTGCTTGCTGAAGGATGCCTGCGATATCCTGCTCCGATGCGGAGGGAGCAACAGATTTAATATAGTTGTTGCGCTCAACATCCGACATATCTTCCATAACAACATACGGCTGTTTCTGCTCGTCTGACATCTCCAAAAGTGATGTTACAGTTCCCTCACATGTGCTCTTTAACTGGTCATAACTGTAACCGTTATAACTCATTGTGGTAGGATCCGTTTCTCCGCATGCTGCCAGCCCAAGTGCAATAAGACACAAACTGATTATCAGCAATATTTTCTTTTTCATAAACTTCACCTTTCTATTTTGCTGTATGTTTTCTGACCGGCTCGCCCGATCCTTTCGTATAGAGCATTTCAAATGCCGCTACCGCATACTTCCTGGTATCTTCCGCGGCAATAATCAGATCAACTTGTCCGCGTCTGGCTGCTGTCTGAACAGAAGACTGTAACTCTTCGTATGCTTTTGCTTTCTCAGAGATCACGTCTGCTGATTCACCGTCATACATAATCTTAGCAGCCTGCTTCGCGTCCATCATGCCAATCTTGCTTCCATCCCATGCATAGACAAGGTCTGCGCCGATAGATTTGCTGTTCATCATCACATATGCGCTTCCAAAAGCGTTGCCGATGATAACGTTTACCTTGGGAACGGTTGCCCCTGCAAATGCTGCCGTCATACGTGCCATTGCCTTTGCCAGAGATTTCTCAGAACATTCGGTCGCTGCAAAGCCTTCAACATTTGTCAGTGACAATACCGGAATGTCAAATGCATCACAGAATTTGATGAATTCTGCCGCTTTGTTACAGCCTCTCGCTGTCAATGCTGTCTCAAAACTCTCTGCCTTCTCGCCGTTCTCATCAAACACTGCCGCTGCATTGGCAACTGCGCCAATCGTCATGCCGTTGAGCTTGATAAATCCGGTTACCATATTCTTAGCAAAATCTTTCTTGGTCTCGATAAATAAATTGCTGTCTGAGATATGGGTCAGTACCAATCTTGCATCTTCCTTGCATCCTGCAAGATTCTCGCAGACGCGGTTCAAATCGTCCGTGCACTCGTCTTCCCTGCCGCACTCTGCGTTATTGCCCGGAAGTACGCACACCAGCTCACGGATAGCAGAAAGAATCTCTTCCGTTGTACCAATTCCATCAATGCAGCCATTGTTGCTTCCCTGATATTCAGCGCTTGCCGTATCGCATTTGCCGACATGGTTACCCTCGATGGCATTCGGGGAATTGACAAACATCCTGCCATTCTCTTTCTCTGCAAAAGCGAAGTCGCTCAACGCCGGAACTACGGAAAGTCCGCCGCCGCAGGCGCCGAAAATTGCGGAAATCTGCGGAATCACGCCGCTTGCCTCCACCTGCTTTGCATAGATTTCGCCAAAACCGTTCAACGCATCCACAGATTCCTGTAAACGCATACCGGCACAGTCAATCATGCCGATAACTGGCGCTCCCATCTTCATTGCCATATCATAGACAGCGGCAATTTTCTTGCTGTGCATCTCACCAATCGTTCCGTTTAACACGGAAGCATCCTGGCTGTACACATACACCAGATTTCCGTCAATCAGACCGTAGCCGGTGATGACGCCGTCCGACGGGGTCTCAGACTGATTCAAATCAAAATCTGTACTTCTTGCAGTTACCAGAGCGCCGATTTCCATGAAACTTTTCTCATCGAGAAGACCGGCAATTCTCTGTCTTGCTGAGTTGGTAGAATTACTCATCGTTTAAACCTCCATATGTATTTTGAAATTTTTATAAAATTTTCTTCCGAGTGTAATTGTATCTCTTTTACCGCAATTTTTCAATAGCTATTTAGCGAAAATAAAAATTCTTTTCCATAAAAAAGAGTTTCATCAGAAAATCCTCATACCAAGAGGGTTCCAGTTTCTTTACAGACTTGCCGGCGCATATGGGAACCCTGGCAATCTGACGCTCTCCGAGGTAATAGGTAACACTGCCTACCTCCTGCCCTTCCTCAATTGGAGCCTGTAAATTCCCAGGCACGTCATAGATCGTCTTTACCTCCTCATCTGCCCGCTTGAGAACGTTTATTTTTTCCTCTTTTATGCGCAGTGGCACAGTGATTTTCTGGTAGAGACGACCGTTTTCAGGCTCTGCGTCAACAGCCACTACCGGTGGGAACTCCTTGCCATATTCACAGACGTCTGTGTTCTGATACTGCTCCAGTCCATAATTCATCAACGCGGTCGTATCAGCCCATTTGTAACTTTTGTTGTTCGGCCAGCCACAGGCAAGCAGCGCCACCACAAAAGTCCTGCCCTCCCGCTCCAAAGCGCCCACGTAGCAATAACCTGCATTTCCGGTAAACCCGGTCTTGCCGGACAATGCGCCATCCATCATTTGCAAGAAGGCGTTATGATTATTGCAGTTATAAGATTTCGTGCCTGCAAGATTCGTAAACTGATGGTTTGCCGTCCTCGTGATTTCAAGAAACGTCTCATTTTTGATGCAATAACTCATAATCTTTGCCAAATCTTCTGCCGTCGTCCCATGTACGCCTTTCGCATCCTGCCCGTCTAACCCATTGGGCGTAATGAAATAAGTGTCCTTGCAGCCAAGCTCTTTGGCCTTTTGATTCATTTTCTCCGCGAAACTTTCCACACTGCCCGCGATATGCTCAGCAATCGCCACTGCTGAATCGTTGTGTGATTCCAGCATCAGCGAATATAACAAATCCCGCAGACGGAAAGTATCGTCCGTGCTCATACCAAGCCGCACCCGAGGCATAGACGCCGCATAGCTGCTGATTTTTACCTCGTCGTCAAGATTTCCCTGCTCCAGTGTCAAAATACAAGTCATAATCTTTGTTGTACTGGCATTCGGCATATGCTCATAACCGTTTTTTTCATAGAGCACTCTGCCGCTTGCAGCGTCCATTAAGACTGCCGACTTTGCATACAACGTGATGTTGGGTTGGTTTTCCACGGTAGTTTCCGCTTCCGTTTCCTGTTGCTGCACGGCAAACGGAAATACCTGCCGGCACATGGCGTCTGCTTTAAGCAAAGGCTGTGCCGCCAGGGCAAAACACATGCTAAAGAGCAGGATACGCCCTGCGAATCCTGCCCGAAACCTGCTGCCATATAAATTTTTGATTCTCTGCAATTTCAATACTTTCCTCATAAGGCTCTCTCATCCACTAACTGACTTCCCTTCATTATATGAAAAAGCCTTCGTTTTATGTCTTACACGTCCATTTTCACATTCATTTCCTCTTCCGCTTGATGACGGAACTCCTCTAACCGATCGGAATCCAGCGTCGGAAGCTCTTCAATAGACTGAACACCGAAACTGCGCAAAAACTCCTCCGTCGTGCCAAACAAAAGCGGACGCCCCGGCGCATCCAGCCTGCCCAGCTCACAGACGAGATTATACTCCACCAGCTTGCTGACCGCATGGGCACAGGACACGCCGCGGATTTTCTCAATTTCCAGACGGGTAATGGGCTGCTTATAGGCGATAATCGACAATGTTTCCAACAGCACATCCGTCAGTACATGGCGTTTCGGCTGCTTGGCAATCTTAATCAGATATTCGTAAAGTTCTCTCTTCGTGCACATTTGCACATTGTCCTCAATCTCTATCAGTTGGATTCCGCGGTCTTCACCCTCATAACGCTCCATCATACGGTGGATAATCTCACGCACCTTCGCTTCCTCAAGTTCCAGGGCCGCGGCAAGTTTCGATATTTCCACAGATTCCCCCATTGCAAAAAGAATCCCCTCTATAATTGCTTCATACTGCTCTGAATTCATAGTATCTCCATATCCTTGCGTTGCCGTATTCTTTTCATGATTGATTCTATATAAAATTTACGCGGCAATCCTGGACTCAACAAAAATATCATCAAAAATATGCTCCTGGGAAATATGGATTTTCCCCACCTTCATCAGTTCCAATATGGACAGAAAGGTGACAATAATTTCCATTTTACTGCACTGCGCCTCCAAAAGCCCGCGGAAACTGAAACGGCGGTGTGTCAGCGCATACTGTTCCAGATAATCCATACGCTCTTCCAAAGACACTTCTTCCTTCTCAATCCTGCCAAAACGGGACCGGATAGGATCAATCTTGTCCTCTCTTTTGCGCATCACAGATTTGAAAATATCATTAAGACGCCTGATGCTGACATCTGCCATCAGTTCCTGTAAGTTCACCGGTTCCTCATACTGACGCACTTCCCTGGGAATCGTAGGTACTTTAAACAGCACCCGCTGGGCGTCTATCTGGCGGTCTTTTAGCTCATAAGACATGCATTTGTACATCTTATACTCAAGAAGCTTCTGTACCAGCTCTGCCCGGGGGTCTTCTTCCTCTTCCTCAGTCTCCTCCCGTGGAAGCAGCATACGGGACTTGATATCCAAAAGCGTTGCCGCCATCACCATGAATTCACTGACAATGTCCAGATCATGGCGCTGCATCTCTCCAATGTACTCCATATATTGATTGGTAATCTCCACAATCGGGATATCGTATATATTAACTTTATTCTTTTCCAGTAAATGTAAAAGCAAATCCAAAGGTCCCTCAAAGACTTGCAATTTTACTTTTAAATCCATTTCCATTTCCCCCACGAAATCACACTGCCTACCATTTTAACCGCATCAGGAAAATTTTGCAAGGGGTTTTTATCCTCTACAAGAGAAAGCTGTCAGCAATTTCCGACAAACACGTTTTTCAAATACTTCCGCGCCGTTTCCGCCAGGCGGTACACATCCTTAACCTCTGTAGCCTGAGCGTCCAGCATACGGTATCTGGGGAAAAAACGGGTGATGTGAAGCGGGATTTCACTGTCAAGAGATGCTATCCACCGCGCCTCAGCTACCATATCTGAGTCGCTATCGTTCTTCCCTGGCACAATCAAGGTTGTCAGTTCCACATGACAAGCGGCAAAAGCCCGGACGATAAATTTCTTCACAGCCTGTAAATCACCGGCAAGCTCGCGGTAATATTCTTCACAAAACCCTTTCAAGTCTATATTCATTGCATCTATATATGGCAGAATTTCCTCAAGGACTTCTAAATGCGCGGTTCCATTTGTAACCAGCACATTTTTCATACCTTCCGCTCTCACCAATTTGGCTGTGTCACGCACATACTCCCAGCCCACCAGCGGTTCATTATAGGTAAACGCCACCCCGATATTTCCCATACTCTTTGCTGCTGCCGCCTTCGCCGCCAGATCCGCCGGAGAAATGTATGTGAAATCCGCCACATCCTTACCTGTCATAGATATCTGATGATTCTGGCAGAACGGACAGCGCAGATTGCAGCCGTAACTGCCCACGGATAAAATCATTTTCCCAGGATAAAACATTCGCAACGGTTTCTTCTCTATAGGATCGAGCGCAAGCGAGGTAATGCTTCCATAATTGGCGCATACGACCACTCCTCCTTCATTCTTTCTTGCCCTGCACAAGCCAAACTGCCCAGATTCCAAATTACAATGGTGCATACACACCCGACATACAATCCCCATATATCGACCATATTCCTTTCTACTAGAAGCCGTTTTGCCATCATCATCCATTTAAAAATGCCGAACTACCTCAAACCTTTCCAACGCTGCCTTTTCCGATATCCCAATTCCTGCCTTGCGTTTGGCAATGGCAATCTGTTCCTCAACGGTGTCCACGCCTTCCAGATTTGGCAGCAACAGTCCGCGCTTATTTCCTTTCGTCACAATCACTCCATAGCGCAGGACGTCGAGATCGTCCATAGAATCTATGGGCTCACGCTGCCCTAATATATCCACACTGATTGTCAGCTTATCGAGCTCTTCTTCCTCAATGGGGGGAAATCTGTAATCTCTTGAGGATGCGCTGATTGCATTGCCTATAATTTCCTCCGCTATGCACGTCTGTGTTGCCTGGATAGTGCCGATGCAGCCGCGCAGCGCGCCGTTTTCCTTGATGGAGACGAACGCTCCCGCCTGATCTGTGTACATCTCTTTTGGCAAATCCCTGGGGACTTCTAATACCTCCCGCCTACGCACATAAGCTTCCACGGCATGACGTGCCAACTGCACATAAGCGTCTTCCTGTGCCCTTTGTTCCATAATCCTTGCCTTCTCCTTCTCTTCATACTGTTCCTTAAAATTACGTGCCGCATCACTTCCCTGAACCTCATAGGTGCAGACGCCGTACCCAACGCCAAATGGCCCCTCATAGGAGAGGCTCTCTGAACGGACGGCAGTATGATCCAAGGCTCCTGCCATTATCGTAAAGGAACGGTGTCCGCACTCGCCTGCTTTCTCACAGAAATCCTCTCTGAATTCCAACAATTCTCCAAAGGAGGCTTGTCCCATCACACGCATAATCCGGCTGTCATACGCCGGTCCCTCCTCCTGATAGCCATAAGGACCGTCATCTTTCAGCCTATGCGACAGATCCCCGCTGCCAACCAACACGGTTCGACGCCCCAATTGCTCCGACGCCGCCTTGATGCACTGTCCAAGTTCATAATGCTTCACAAATGAAAGACCAGATAAGCCAATGCGAACAAGCCGATATTGCTGGAGCCATTGGTTCACAAAATATAAAGGCACCATCGTTCCATGGTCAAGGTGTTTTTTCTTCTCGCCGGCCGTTCCCGCAGGCAGACCCCGCAAAGACGCCAACTGGCATATCTTTTCTACAAATTCTGTATCATAGGATGTTTCCACCTTCACGCTTCCCGCACCAAACTGCTTAAAATCCCCCTTGGCTCCTTTGCCCGGCGAAATGTGAAAATAATCGGCGTACATCACCTGATGCGGCGATATAAGAACAATTGTCTCCGGCTGAAATGCCGCAATCCTGCGCACCGCCTCCTGATAAGCGTCAATTGTCCGCTGTATTTTGTGCTCTTCCCCTTTTCCCACCTCCGGTATAATCAACGGTGGATGTGGAACCATGATTGCTCCTAAAATTCCCATAACCTACCTCCATTCTTTTGCGGCGCAAACTCCACTGCCAGAAGTTCCGCCCGGTTAAACACCCGTATATGAAAGGTGTGGGTGCCCAGCCCGCGGCTGACAATCACAGAACGTCCCTCCAACTCAAATTTCCCCGCATCGTATTTGGGAAATAAAGTCAACTGCGGAGAAATCAGGCTGCCAATGCCGGGAATTCGGACAAGACCGCCATGATTATGCCCGCAGAACGTCACGTCCGCCCCCCAGCCGGCATATTGTTCGGCGTAAGCGGGGTTGTGGGCAAGTAGAATCTGAAACTTCTCCGGTTGCACAAGTGGCAGATGCTCCCGCATATAAGAATTTTCCAGGGGTACGATAGAACCCTTCTCATAGTAATCCAATTCCAACTCCAAAGCGGACAGCATCACCTGGTTTTCGCCCAGAGAAATACTGCGCGTCTGCGTATCCATCACCGTCACGCCCAGCGCGCGTACTTTCTGCATATACTGTTCAAACAACTCGTGGCTGACACATTCTTCCTCCCGCAGCCGGCTCTCATGATTGCCATAACTGTAATATACCGGGGCAATTTTCACAAGCTCTGCAAAAGTTTCAAGAGCAATTGCAAAAGTTTCCGGGTATTTGCTCACCAGCATATCACCGGGAATAAAAATCGCCTGGGGTTTTATTTTTGCCGTTTCTTCCAGCAGTTTATGGTTATTCTCCCCGTAAGAAAATCCATGTAAATCCGCAATCACAGCCACCGAAACGGATGATTTTATTTTGGCTGATCGAACTATATAACGCGTAACTTCAAATTTTCCAAGCTCCCACCGTTGCCATAAAATAGAAACAAGTATTACAAGTAAAATTATTATCAAAATTATCATATCGTCCATGCCCTTTGCTTACACTGTAATATATTATTATGAGGGTGTTTGCAAACAGGAAATACTTTGCAGCAGCCTCATTCCCGGAGGTTATGCCATGCGTTGTATTTTATCATTCCTGTTATCATTTTCCCTGCTTTTCTCATCTCTGCTGTCCACCGCCCCTTCCGGGAGCGAGACCGGAACCGAAACTGGTACAGAAAGCGGAACCGAAGCCAGTATGGAGACCGGAGCACAACCCCAAACGGATACGGAAAGCCAAACCGAAGCGGCGGAACTCTCCGTATCTGCCCCCTCCGTGGTGCTGATGGAAGCCTCCACCGGCCAGGTCATCTACGAAAAAGAGCCAGACATGCAAAGGCACCCTGCCAGCATCACCAAGATTATGACTATGATTCTGATTTTCGATGCTCTGGAAGAGGGAAAAATCTCCCTCGACGACACGGTGACGGTCTCCGAGTATGCCGCCAGTATGGGCGGCTCCCAAGTGTTTTTGGAGCCTGGCGAGACACAGACCGTTGACACTATGCTTAAGTGTATCTCCGTTGCCAGCGCCAACGACGCCTGTGCTTCCTATAGGATGGAGAAGCATAGCCGGCATCCCGTGCAATGGGAGTCTGCCGCAAAAGCTATGGATTTCTAAATTTATAGTAGATCGTCAATGTTCCATCCACTCCGACCTCAATCTTATCAATCAGTTCTATGATAACACGCCTCTCTAACTTATCAACAATTTCTTTCGTCACATCCGCACCCTGCCGCGTCTCCTTCGCATCACTGATACCGGAAAGTGCACGGATATGGCGTTCCAGCTCTACAATCTGGCTGTCATACTGCTTCGTATACTGTCTGTAGTCAGATTCTATTATAACATTGTCAAGGTATTTTTCAAAAGCCCCTTTCTTATATTTCTGTATTTTCTCCATCTGGCTTTGTAATATTTCAATTTGTTCTAAGGCGCTGTCTCTGTGCGAGCCTGCCGCTTCAAAGTGCCGCAGTTCTTCCTTGTCGCTCTCCGTGAGTATATTTGCTAATTCACCTTTTAGGGAAAAGAATACAGCTTGTTCCAATTCCTCCTTTAGTATTTTGTGGCTTTCACAAAACCGCTTTCCCTGTTTTTTATAAGTTTTGCAGACATAGCCGATAAACCCACGTTCCCCATGTCTGGCATACAGCCGCTCCATAGATTTCTTACAATCTGCACAAAACAGTTTTCCGGAAAACAAACCGTTGGGCACTGTATGCACCGCCTTCGTGCGTTGCCCTGACAGTTCCTGAACCAAGGCAAATGTATGCTTGTCAATGATTGGCTCATGGGTATTTTCTGCAATAATCCAGGACTCTTTGGGCATCTTTACTTTCCGCTTATCCTTGTAGGATAATTTGTTATATTTATTT